>NZ_BAAGZI010000104.1:0-17037 GCF_054778695.1 Actinocorallia lasiicapitis | reverse complement strand
CCGCGCTCCCCGAACGGGCCAGGGCGCTCGCCGAGGCGGGCCAGCCCGCCGAGGTGACCACCACGTCGTGGTGGATCGCCGCCTGCGCGGGCGGGCTGCTGCTGGCCGCCTGCGGTGTCTGGACGGCCGTGCGCAGTGGCTGCTGGCCCGGAATGTCGGCCCGCTACGACCGGGCCGACAAGCCCGTCAAGGCCGTCGCCGCCGACGACCCGTCGAGCCTGTGGAAGTCGCTCGACCGGGGCGAGGACCCCACCGCGGGCACCGGTGAGGGTACGCTGCGAACTCCAGAACGCGAGCTCTGAACAGCCAGGGAGCCCCGAGATCGTCACACCCCCCGACCACGCGGCGACGGTGCTGCTCGTCGAACACGACCCCGCCGTCGCCGAGCTGGAGCGCCTCTACCTCTCCCGTGAGGGCTACCAGGTCACCGTGGAACCCGACCGCTCCCGTGCCCTCGCCCGGGTCACCGAGCTGGCGCCCGACCTCGTCGTCCTGGACCTGTCGGCGCTGCCGCCGCCGCTGACCGCCGCCGATCTCCACCGCCTGGTCGGCGACGCCGCCAGGCCCGCGCCCGCCGTCACCGTCCTGCCGCCGGGCCGCACCGAGATCAACGGCGACCGCACCGTGATCCGCCCGTTCAGCCCCCGCACCCTCGTCACCGCCGTCGCCGCCGCTCTGCGCGGCCGCGCCGACGACGTGGCCGCCGACATCCTCCGCGCCGGCGCGCTCATGCTCGACCCGCAGACCCGCGTCGTCCGCATCGAGGACAGGCCCACCTCGCTGACGGCCACCGAGTTCGACCTCCTCGCCCATCTCATGCGCCATCCGGGACGTGTCTTCACCCGCGAGCAGCTCCTCGCCGCCGCCTGGACCTCCGGCGCCTCCGCCGGCGTCCGCACCGTCGACGTCCACATCGCCCAGCTCCGCGCCAAACTCGGCCCCGCCAGCCCCATCCGCACCGTCCGAGGCGTCGGCTACGCCGCCGACTAGGTCGTGTCTTATGGATCTTGTCCGTAGCGAGCGTCGCGCAGTAGGACTGAAGATTCATAAGACACGACCTAGGGCCCGTGAGCTGCGGGTTCCGTTCATGGATAGCGGCGGGGTGGCTGGGTAGGCTCGATGAGGTGATGGGTGTGCAGGGGAGGCGTAAGGCCCGGGTGGCGGCGATGGCCGCGCCGGTGGGGATCGCGGTGGGGACTCTGGTGGCGTTCGGGTACGTGGGGGCCGTCGATCCCAACGAGGCCGGGCACTATCCGACGTGTCCGCTTCTGGCAATGACCGGCGTCTTCTGTCCGGGATGCGGGGGATTGCGGATGGCGCACGCCATCGCGCAGGGGAACCTGGCGGAAGCGGCTTCGCGGAATCTGCTGGCGTTCGTGCTGATCCCCGTCGCGATCTACCTGTGGGGCCTGTGGACCGTCGCGACGTGGCGGGGGACCCCGGTGCGGACCAGGCTCGGAAGCCGGGCAGCGGTGATCACGTTGCTGGTGGCCGTCGTCGTCTTCTCCGTGGTGCGCAACCTCCCCTTCGGAGGGTGGCTGGCTCCCTAGCGCTCCCGGCGACGGGGGGCGCGTGCAGTCGACCGGTGCCGGGCGGGCTACCATCGGGCAGACAGGGCACCGTGATGAGGGGACAACCGTGAGCGTTCTCGACGAGATCATCGACGGTGTGCGCGCCGATCTCGCCGAACGGCAGCAGACCGTTTCGCTGGAAGAGCTGAAGGAGAAGGCCGCCAAGGCGCCCTCTCCCCGGGACGCTTACGCCGCGCTGGGCGGCGACGGAGTGGCCGTCATCGCCGAGGTGAAGCGGAGCAGCCCGTCCAAGGGCGCGCTCGCCGCCATCGCCGATCCGGCCGCGCTGGCCCGCGACTACGAGTCCGGCGGCGCGAAGGTGATCTCCGTGCTGACCGAGCAGCGCCGGTTCGGCGGCTCCCTCGACGACCTGGCCGCCGTCCGGGCGAGCGTCAACTGCTGCGTCCTGCGCAAGGACTTCATCGTCACCAGCTACCAGCTCTGGGAGGCCCGCGCCTACGGCGCCGACCTCGCCCTGCTCATCGTCGCCGCGCTCGAACAGGACGCCCTGGTGTCGCTGATCGAGCGGGCCGAGTCGATCGGCCTCGCGCCGCTCGTCGAGGTGCACGACGAGGAGGAGGTCGAGCGGGCTGTCGAGGCGGGCGCCCGGCTCATCGGCGTCAACGCCCGGAACCTCAAGACCCTCGAGGTGGACCGCGGCACCTACGCGCGCGTCGCACCCAAGATCCCGTCCGACCGGATCAGGATCGCCGAATCGGGCGTGCGCGGTCCGCACGACCTGCTCTCCTACGCGGCCACCGGCTGCGACGCCGTCCTGGTGGGCGAGAGCCTGGTCACGGGCAAGGACCCGCGCTCGGCAGTGGCCGATCTCGTAGCCGCCGGAGCGCACCCCGCGCTCCGCCAGTCCAAGTAGGCTCACTGATCATGCAGATGCGCGAACGATGGCGTAGCGGTCTTTCGTCCCACTGACTAGACCGCAGACGACCGACAGGAAAACAGAGATGACCATCGTTCCGGATGCCGCCGGACGTTTCGGACGGTTCGGCGGGCGGTTCGCCCCCGAGGCCCTGATGGCGGCCCTCGACCAGCTCGAGACCGAGTACGAGAAGGCCAAGCAGGATCCGGCCTTCCAGGCCGAGTTCCAGGACCTGCTGGCGAACTACGCGGGCCGCCCCAGCCTGCTGACCGAGGCCAAGCGCTTCTCCGAGCACGCGGGCGGCGCCCGCATCCTGCTCAAGCGCGAGGACCTGAACCACACCGGCTCGCACAAGATCAACAACGTGCTGGGCCAGGCGCTGATGACCAAGCGCATGGGCAAGACCAGGGTGATCGCCGAGACGGGCGCGGGCCAGCACGGAGTCGCGACGGCCACCGCCGCCGCCCTGCTGGGCCTGGAGTGCACCGTCTACATGGGTGAGGTCGACACGCAGCGCCAGGCGCTGAACGTCGCCCGGATGCGGATGCTGGGCGCGACCGTCGTCCCGGTGACCAACGGCAGCCGCACCCTGAAGGACGCCGTCAACGAGGCGTTCCGCGACTGGGTGTCGTCGGTGGAGGACACCCACTACGTCATCGGCACCGTGATGGGCCCGCACCCGTTCCCGATGATGGTCCGCGACTTCGTGCGGGTCGTCGGCGTCGAGGCGCGCGAGCAGTCGATCGAGAAGTTCGGCGGCCTGCCGGACGCGGTCGTGGCGTGCGTCGGCGGCGGTTCCAACGCGATCGGCGCGTTCCACGCGTTCATCCCCGACGAGGGTGTCCGGCTGTTCGGCTTCGAGGCCGCGGGCCGCGGCGTCGAGACGGGCCTGCACGCCGCGACGATCACCGCGGGTTCGGTCGGCGTCATCCACGGGATGCGCACCTACCTGCTCCAGGACGAGGAAGGCCAGACGATCGAGTCCCACTCGATCTCGGCGGGGCTCGACTACCCGGGCGTCGGCCCCGAACACTCCTGGCTCCACGACACGGGACGCGCCGAGTACCGCGCGATCACCGACGACGAGGCCATGGCGGCGTTCGCGCTGCTCTGCCGCACCGAGGGCATCATCCCGGCCATCGAGTCGGCGCACGCCCTCGCGGGCGCGATCAAGGTGGGCAAGGAGCTGGGCCCCGACGCGACGATCCTCGTCTGCCTGTCGGGCCGCGGTGACAAGGACATGCACACGGCCGCCGAGTACTTCGGTCTGACGGGGGGCGAGCAGTGAGCACGAAGATCGCTTATGACCGGGCGAAGGCCGAGAACAGGGCCGCGCTGGTCGGCTACCTGCCCGCGGGCTTCCCGACCGTCGACGGGGCCGTCAAGGCCGCCAAGGCGATGGTCGAGGGCGGCTGCGACATCATCGAGATCGGCCTGCCCTACACCGATCCGCTGATGGACGGCCCCACCATCCAGGACGCCGTCCACCGCTCCCTGGAGGGCGGCGCCCGCCTCGCCGACGTGTTCCGCACCGTCGAGGCCGTCGCCGCGACCGGCACGCCCACCCTGGTCATGACCTACTGGAACCCCGTCGACCGGTACGGCATCGACAGGTTCGCGACCGAGCTGAAGAACGCCGGCGGAGCCGGGCTGATCACGCCCGACCTCACCCCCGAAGAGGGCGGCGAGTGGCTCGAGGTCGCCGACGCCCACGAGCTCGACAAGGTGTTCCTGGTGGCGCTGAGCTCCACCGAGGAGCGCATTCAGAAGATCACGAGCATCTGCAGGGGCTTCGTGTACGCGGCGTCGCTGATGGGCGTCACGGGCGCGCGGTCGGCCATCGACACCGGCGCGTCCGCGCTCGTCGCCCGCACCAAGGCCCACACCGCCCTGCCGGTCGGGCTCGGTCTGGGCGTCAGCACCGGCGAGCAGGCCGCCGAGGTCGCCGCCTTCGCCGACGGCGTGATCGTCGGCTCGGCGTTCATCCGCCGGCTGCTCGACGCGCCGACCGAGGCTGAGGGCCTCAAGGCGGTCCGCGAGCTGGCCGCCGAGTTCGCGGAAGGCGTCCGCAAGGGCCGCTGACCGGCCGCAACGCGATCCCGCGAGCCCCCCACCGGTCGAGGTGGGGGGCTCGCGGCGTTCCGACGCGCTATCCTCCCGTAACGATGTGTGACTGAACGGTTACGTTGATGGGGGTCCTGGTGGAGCGCTCGGCCGTGCTGCCGTGGATCACGACGGTCGCACGCGTCCTGCTGGCCGGAGTGCTGTTCTGGGCCGGCTGGGCCAAGGCGACCGAGCCGCCCGCGCTTCAGAAGATGGCCGTCGAGGCCTACCGGCTGCTGCCCGACGGGCTGGCCGGGGCCGTCGGCTACGGGCTGCCCGTGCTGGAGATCGTCCTCGCCGCGCTCCTGTTCCTCGGCTTCGCGACCAGGTTCGCTGCGGTCGTCTCGGGACTGCTCATGATCGTGTTCATCGGCGGGATCGCGTCGGCGTGGGCGCGCGGGCTCAGCATCGACTGCGGCTGTTTCGGCGGCGGCGGATCCGTCGCCGAAGGCCAGACCGCCTACCTCCAGGAGATCCTGCGGGACCTCGGCTTCCTCGCGCTCGCCGCCTGGATCGCCTGGTTCCCCAGAAGCCGGCTGAGCGCCGACGGACTCCTCGGAATCTGACCGGAAACCGACTTCGACCGACACGACCTAGGGGCGGGAAGAACATGGGGAAGGGCGAGCGGGACAGGTCCGCGCGCGACAGGCTGGCCGAGGAGCGCAAGCACCAGGCCAAGCGCGAGAAGCGGAACAAGGCGTTCGGCGCGGTCGCCGTCGCGGGGGCCGTGATCGTCGGCGCGGTGGGGGTGATGGTCTACGTCAACTCCAGCAAGGGCGAGAGCGACTCCTTCGCCGGGACGCTCGCGCCGACCACCCGCCAGCCGGACGGCTCGATCGTCATGGCCAAGCCGGGCGTCGAGAAGCCGGTCGTGGAGATCTACGAGGACTTCCAGTGCCCGGCCTGCAAGAACCTCGAGAAGACCAGCGGCAACACCTTCAAGCAGCTCGCCGCCGACGGCGCCGTCAAGGTCGTCTACCGGCCGTTCCGGCTGTTCCAGCAGGACAAGCTGAAGCAGAACTCCGAGCGGGCCGCCAACGCCGCGCTCTGCGCGCCCGGCGACAACTGGATCGGCTTCCACGACACGATCTACGCGAACCAGCCGCCCGAGGGCGAGGACGGCTTCACCACCGGAGAACTGATCGGCTGGGCCGCCGAACAGCCGAAACCGATCACCGGCGACGCGTTCACCCGGTGCGTGAACGGCGCCGAGAAGAGCGGCCAGGTCCAGTCGATGACGGACTACGCGCTCAACACGGCCAAGGTCCAGTCGACGCCGACCGTCAAGCTGAACGGGCTGGACATCACCAACCTGGCGTTCGTCCCGGACAGCCTGCGGAAGGCCGTCGCGATGGCCAAGCAGAAGGCCGGGTAGCCCGGAAACCGGGGAGAAACCGGGGAGGAGGTGAGGGATTCGCGGTTTGCGGTAACGTCAACGTTCATGCAGCTCGCCTTCATCCCCAGCCCTAGCCAGGGCGTCTGGCACTTCGGCCCGTTCCCGCTCCGGGCCTACGCGATGATGATCATTATCGGTGTCATCGTGGCGGTCTGGCTGGGGGAGCGGCGCTGGACCGCCAAGGGCGGCAAGCCGGGGATCGTGATCGACGTCGCGGTCTGGGCGGTGCCCTTCGGGCTGGTCGGCGGGCGGCTCTACCACGTGATCACCGACCACCAGATGTACTTCGGTGAGGGCAAGGACCCCCTCGACGCGCTGAAGGTCTGGCAGGGCGGGCTGGGCATCTGGGGCGCGGTCGCGATGGGCGCGCTCGGCGCGTGGATCGGCTGCCGCAGCCGCGGGGTGCGGCTCGCGCCGTTCGCCGACGCGATCGCCCCCGGCATCGCGCTCGCGCAGGGCATCGGCCGCTGGGGCAACTGGTGGAACCAGGAGCTGTACGGCAAGCCCAGCACGCTGCCGTGGGCCGTCGAGATCGATCCCGCCCACCGGCCCGACGGCGGGCTCGGCGAGTACGCCGACATCGCGACCTACCATCCGACCTTCCTGTACGAGTCGCTCTGGTGCATCGGGCTCGCGATCGTCGTGATCTGGGCGGGCAAGCGGTTCAACCTCAACCACGGGCGCACGTTCGCGCTGTACGTCGCGGGCTACACCGTCGGACGCGGCTGGATCGAGGCCCTGCGGATCGACGAGGCCCACCACATCCTCGGGCTGCGCCTCAACGACTGGACGTCGATCGTCGTCTTCCTGGGCGCGGCGGCCTACCTGTTCGCCAAGCGCAACTCCGGTTCCGTGCCCGACCCGCTCTACTTCGGCGAAGCCGCCGAAGAGGAGAAGGCAGCGGGGGAGGAGGCGGCCGAGGAGAAGACGGCTGAGGTGAAGGAGCCCGCGGACGTCGCCGTCGCCTCGTCGGCCGTCGCCGACGAGGAGCCCGCGCCCGCCCCGGAGCCGGACGAGGAGCCCGCCGCCGAGCCTGAGCCCGTCGCGGAAACCGACGGGGAAGCCGCTGAGGAGCCCGTCGCGGAAACCGCTCCGGTGCCGGAGCCCGCGGCCGAGCCCGACGCCGAGACCGAAGCCGAGGACGCCGAAGAAGAGTCCGAGCCCGTCCTCGCCGAGACGGCCGAAGCGCAGGCCCCCGAAGCGCAGGCCCCCGAAGCGGAAGCCCCCGAAGAGGAGCTGGCCGATGCCGAGGAGGCCGGTGACGCCGAGCCCGCCCCGGTCGAGTACCCGGCCGAGCCCGCCGAGGACGCCGAGCCCGAAGGGGCCGTCGAGGGCGGCGACTTCTGGTGGGAGAAGGACGAAGCGAAGGGCAAGGGGTGAACGCGGAGCATCCGCGCCCGGAGATCCACCACGAGCACCGCGACGTCAACGGCGGCTGGCTGCGCCCCGCGGTGTTCGGCGCGATGGACGGCCTGGTGTCGAACTTCGCGTTGATCGCGGGCGTCGCGGGCGGCCAGGCCAGCCACAAGATCGTGGTGCTGGCCGGGCTGGCGGGCCTGGCGGCGGGCGCGTTCTCGATGGCGGCGGGCGAGTACATCTCGGTGGCGTCGCAGTCGGAGCTGGCGCAGGCCGAGATCGAGACCGAGCGCCGTGAGCTGATCAAGAACCCGAAGGCCGAGCTGGAGGAGCTGACCCAGCTGTACGAGGCGCGCGGGCTCGACCGCGGTCTCGCCGAGCAGGTCGCCGTCGCCCTGTCCCGTGATCCGGCCGAGGCGCTGGAGATCCACTCCCGGGAGGAGCTGGGCGTCGTCCTCGACGATCTGCCCTCGCCCGTGCTGGCCGCGGTCTCCTCGTTCCTGGCGTTCTCGGTCGGCGCGACCCTGCCCGTCCTGCCGTACCTGCTCGGTGCGGACGGTCTGCTGCCGTCGGCGGTCCTCGCGGTCCTCGGCCTTTTCGGGGCGGGCGCGCTGGTCTCCCGGGTGACGGCGCGGTCCTGGTGGTTCAGCGGGCTGCGGCAGCTCGCCTTCGGCGCGTCGGCGGCCGCGATCACCTACGGGGTGGGCTCATTGATCGGCACGAACGGCCTGTGACGCACGCGGGTCACGCTAGAGTCTGGCGCGGACGAAATTGCCTGGAGGAACGGTGGGCGGCATGAGCTCACAGACGAGAGCGCGCGGCGGCGAAGACGAGTTCTGGCCCGACGCGCCCGACGGGCCGCGCGGTCGGCTGATCGGTCTGGTGCTGGCCGTCGTCGTGCTGCTGGCCGCGGTCGGCGGCGGAGCGTGGTGGTTCCTCGGCAGGGACGACGGCGACGGCATCGACGCCTCGGCGGGCGAGCGGCTTCCGCTCAGCTACGTCTCGCAGCCCGCGGACAAGGACACCGCGAAGCTCAACGACCGCGCCACCGACGCGCGCCCCTTCACCGAGGGCGAGATCTTCGAGGACAAGAAGAAGGTCTCCTACAAGAACCACACCTTTGAGCTGAAGGGCCAGAAGCTCGCCGACTGCCCGTCGGCCTCGTGGGGCCCGGTGTTCGAGAAGACCCTGGCGGACGCGGGCTGCACGCAGATCGCGCGCGGCCTGTACCTGTCGACCGACGGGAAGTACGCGGGCCTGTTCGTGGCGTTCAACCTCGCCGACGAGAAGGGCGCCAACCTCGTGATGAACGGGATGGACGTCCAGAAGAAGGCCGGGTTCGTCCACCCGCTGGAGAGCTCCGAGGTCAAGAACTTCGGCGGTGTGTGGAGCGCGGCCTACTCCTCCGTCATCGGCCATTACGTGATCATGAGCTGGGTGCAGCGCGCGGACGGCGCCCGTCCGGACAGCATCAACGAGATGATCGACACCAGTCTCGCGGTGCAGTCGGCGGAGGACTTCGCCTGGCAGCGCCTCGTCCTGATCGATCCGCAGGACGACGGCAAGGGCAAGGGGTGACGTCGGGCCGGAAGCCGGCGCGCAAGAAGGGCAGGGGCGCACAGCCGGTGATGTTCTTCGGGGCGGCGGCCGGGCTGGTGCTCGTGCTGGGCGTCGCGCTCGTCCTGCTGCTGGTGCTGCGCGGCGGCGGTGACGGCTCCGCGGCCGTCGACAAGGTCGCGATGGGCCGTCCCGCCGAGACCGGTCTCGCACCCGAGACCTACTCCTCCTCACCCTCCTCCGACGTCTTCGCCTCGATCTCCACCCGCGCCAAGGACAAGGCGCCGCTGACGATCGAGGAACTGTTCGGCGACAGGACCCTGATGGACGAATCCGCCGAGACGGCGCTGGCCCGCAGGGCGACCCAGCTCGACAAGGACTGCGCCACCGCGATGTGGGGCGTCGGCCTGGGCGATGTGCTGCGGGAGGGCGGCTGCAACCAGGCGGGCCGCGCCCTTTACGCCGACACCCGTAAAGGGCTGGCGGTCACCATCGCCGTTTTCAACCTCGCCGACTCCGCGGCAGCCGACGAAACGGTGAAAGCCTTCGGAAATGGCTCCGCATCCGGTTTCGTCCGCCCGCTCACCGGGCAGGGTGCCTTGGCGAAGTTCGGTCAGGGTTTCAGTGTGGGCCGCGGTGTGGCGATGGGTCACTACGCCGTGATCACGTGGGCGCAGCGTACGGACGGCACTGGCGACGTCCGGAGCAAGGCCGTGCTCTCGCTGGCTCTGACGGCTGCGTCGGCCGACGCGATTTATGCTCGTGCGGCCGTCTGACCTGCACGGATTCCGTGAGGTTGATCACGGGTGTTCGGACAGGTCCAGACCTTTGGGGCCTGTTTTGTCCGGCTATCATGAAGGAAGGGTGCTGAACTGCCTTGGTGGCAGTGATGTAACCTTGAGGTAATACACGCAGCAGGGCCAACGCCGTCCCGAACTGCACTGGTTTCCCAGACAGTGTCTAGATTCGAACGGGAGGGTTGATGGCGGCTGCTGCCCTCACACCTGGACAGCCCTCAGCGCAGGGACTGTACGACCCGGCCAACGAGCACGACGCCTGCGGCGTCGGCATGGTGGCCGATCTGAACGGGCGCAAGAGCCACGACATCGTCGAGAACGCGCTGACGGTCCTGCGCAACCTCGACCACCGTGGTGCGGTCGGCGCCGAACCCGACGACGGCGACGGCGTCGGCATCCTGACCCAGATCCCGGACGCGTTCTTCCGCGCCGTCGTGGACTTCGACCTCCCCGAGGCGGGTTCCTACGCGGCCGGTGTGTGCTTCCTTCCGGCCGACGCGCAGGCCCGCAAGGCCGCCGTCGACCACATCCACACCGTCATGGCCGAAGAGGGCCTCACGGTGCTGGGCTGGCGTGAACTGCCGGTCGACCCGAACTTCTGCGGACCTGCCGCCAAGCGCGTCATGCCGCATTTCGCCCAGCTCTTCCTGACCGCCGCCGCGGAGGGACCCTTCGCCGGCCGGACGGGCCTCGAGCTGGACCGCGTCGTGTTCTGCGCCCGCGAGCGCATCGAGCAGGACGTCCCCGTCTACTTCCCCAGCCTGTCCTCGCGCACCATCGTGTACAAGGGCATGTTGACCACCCCGCAGCTCGAGCCGTTCTTCCCCGACCTGTCGGACCGCCGGTTCGCGTCCGCGATCGCCCTGGTCCACAGCCGGTTCTCGACCAACACGTTCCCCGCGTGGGAGCTGGCGCACCCCTACCGGTACCTCGCCCACAACGGCGAGATCAACACCGTCAAGGGCAACCGGAACTGGATGCGGGCGCGGGAGTCGCAGCTCGCGTCGGACCTGTTCCCCGGCGACCTGAGCCGCACCTTCCCGATCATCGACATCGAGGCGTCCGACACCGCGTCCTTCGACGAGGCGCTCGAACTGCTGCACCTGGGCGGCCGGTCACTGCCGCACGCGGTGCTGATGATGATCCCCGAGGCGTGGGAGAACCACACCGAGATGGACCCGGCCCGCCGGGCGTTCTACGAGTTCCACTCGACCCTGATGGAGGCCTGGGACGGCCCCGCGTCGGTGTCGTTCACCGACGGCACGGTCGTCGGCGCGGTCCTGGACCGCAACGGCCTGCGCCCCGGCCGCTTCTGGGTGACCGAGGACGGCCTGGTCGTGCTCGCGTCCGAGGCGGGCGTGCTGGACATCGATCCGGCGAAGGTGGTCCGCAAGGGCCGGCTCCAGCCCGGCAAGATCTTCCTGGTGGACACCGTGGCCGGCCGGATCGTCGAGGACGACGAGGTCAAGGCCGAGCTGGCCGCCGCCAACCCCTACCAGCAGTGGCTGGAGGAGGGCCTGGTCCGGTTCGAGGAGCTGCCGCAGCGCGAGCGGGAGATCCCGACCCACGAGACCCTGGTCAAGCGCCAGCAGACCTTCGGGTACACCAACGAAGAGCTCAAGATCATCCTGTCGCCGATGGCGCGGGACGGCTACGAGCCGCTCGGCTCCATGGGCACCGACACCCCCGTCGCCGCCCTGTCGGAGAAGCCGCGCCTGCTGTTCGACTACTTCAAGCAGCTGTTCGCGCAGGTCACCAACCCGCCGCTGGACGCCATCCGCGAAGAGATGATCACTTCGCTCCAGTCCACGCTGGGTCCCGAGGCCAACCTGCTCCAGCCGGGCCCGGACTCCTGCAAGCGCCTGGTGCTGTCCACCCCGATCCTGGACAACGACGAGCTCGCCAAGATCATCCACATCAACGACGAGAACTCGCTGCCGCACCTCGACGCCCATGTGGTGCACGGCCTGTACGAGGTCGCCGGCGGCGGCGACGCCCTGCGCAAGCGGATCGCCGAGATCTGCGGCGAGGTGTCCCGGTCCATCGCGGCCGGCGCGCGGATCATCGTGCTGTCGGACCGCGGCTCGGACTCCAAGCTCGCCGCGATCCCGTCGCTGCTGCTCACCGGCGCCGTCCACCACCACCTGATCCGGGAGAAGACCCGCACCCAGGTCGGACTGGTGATCGAGACCGCCGAGGCCCGCGAGTGCCACCACATGGCCCTCCTCATCGGCTACGGCGCGTCCGCGGTCAACCCCTACCTGGCCATCGAGACCGTCCAGGACCTGGTGAAGACCGGGGACCTCAAGGGCCTCGACTCCGCCCAGGCCGCCCGCAACATGGTCAAGGCGTACGGCAAGGGCGTCATGAAGGTGATGTCGAAGATCGGCATCTCCACCGTGGCCTCCTACACCGGCGCGCAGATCTTCGAGGCCATCGGCCTGGGCGCCGAGGTCATCGACGTCGCGTTCGTCGGCACCGCCTCCAAGCTGGGCGGCAACGGCTTCGACGTGATCGCGTCCGAGGTCGCACAGCGCCACGCCCGCGCCTACCCGGTCAACGGCAACGACGCGGCCCACCGCACCCTCGAGGTCGGCGGCGAGTACCAGTGGCGCCGCGAGGGCGAGCCGCACCTGTTCAACCCGACCACGGTGTTCAAGCTCCAGCACGCCACCAGGACCCGCCAGTACGACATCTTCAAGGAGTACACCAGCCTCGTGGACGACCAGTCCGCGAAGCTGATGACCCTGCGCGGGCTGTTCACGTTCACGCCCGACCGCCCGCCGATCTCCCTCGACGAGGTCGAGCCGGTCGCGCAGATCGTCAAGCGGTTCTCCACCGGCGCCATGTCCTACGGCTCCATCTCGGCGGAGGCCCACGAGACCCTCGCCATCGCGATGAACCGTCTCGGCGCCAAGTCGAACACCGGTGAGGGCGGCGAGGACCCGGCGCGGTTCACCCCCGACGCCAACGGCGACTCCCGCCGCTCGTCGATCAAGCAGGTCGCCTCCGGACGCTTCGGCGTCACCTCGGAGTACCTGACCAACGCCGACGACATCCAGATCAAGATGGCGCAGGGCGCGAAGCCCGGCGAAGGCGGCCAACTCCCCGGCCACAAGGTGTACCCGTGGGTCGCCAAGACCCGCCACAGCACCCCGGGCGTCGGCCTCATCTCGCCGCCCCCGCACCACGACATCTACTCGATCGAAGACCTCGCCCAGCTCATCCACGACCTGAAGAACGCCAACCCGGCGGCGCGCGTCCACGTGAAGCTCGTCTCCGAGATGGGCGTCGGCACGGTCGCGGCGGGCGTGTCCAAGGCCCACGCGGACGTCGTGCTGATCTCCGGCCACGACGGCGGCACCGGCGCTTCCCCGCTCACCTCGCTGAAGCACGCGGGCGCGCCCTGGGAGCTCGGCCTCGCCGAAACCCAGCAGACCCTGCTGCTCAACGGGCTGCGCGACCGGATCGTCGTCCAGACCGACGGCCAGATGAAGACCGGCCGCGACGTCGTCATCGCCGCCCTGCTGGGCGCCGAGGAGTACGGCTTCGCGACCGCTCCGCTCGTGGTCTCCGGCTGCGTCATGATGCGGGTCTGCCACCTCGACACCTGCCCGGTCGGCGTCGCCACCCAGAACCCGGTCCTGCGGGAGCGGTTCTCCGGCAAGCCCGAGTTCGTCGTCAACTTCTTCGAGTTCATCGCCGAGGAAGTGCGCGAACTCCTGGCCGAGCTGGGCTTCCGCAGCCTGGACGAGGCCATCGGCCAGGTCGGCGTCCTCGACGCCAGCGACGCCGTCGACCACTGGAAGGCCGCCGGGCTCGACCTGTCGCCGATCTTCCACAAGCCGGAACTGGCCGAGGGCGCGGCGCTCAAGTGCGTCACCGTCCAGGACCACGGTCTGGAGAAGGCCCTCGACAACACCCTGATCCAGCTCGCCGAAGGCGCGATCGCGTTCGGCGACAAGGTCAAGCTCGAGCTGCCGATCCGGAACGTCAACCGGACCGTCGGCACCATGCTCGGCCACCACGTCACCAAGAAGTGGGGCGGCGAGGGCCTGCCCGCCGACACCGTCGACATCTCCTTCACCGGCTCCGCGGGCAACTCCTTCGGCGCGTTCGTGCCCAAGGGCATCACCCTGCGGCTCACCGGCGACTCCAACGACTACCTGGGCAAGGGCCTGTCCGGCGGCCGGATCACCGTCCAGCCCGACCCGTCGGCGACCTTCGCCGCCGAGGACCAGATCATCGCGGGCAACGTGCTGCTGTACGGCGCGACCAGCGGCGAGGTGTTCCTGCGCGGTCTGGTCGGCGAACGGTTCTGCGTCCGGAACTCCGGCGCGACCGCGGTCGTCGAGGGCGTGGGCGACCACGGCCTGGAGTACATGACGGGCGGCCGCGTGATCATCCTCGGCCGGACCGGACGGAACCTCGCGGCCGGCATGTCGGGCGGCATCGCCTACGTGCTCGACCTCCAGCCGCAGCGGGTCAACCCCGAGATGGTGGAGATCGAGACGCTCTCCGACGAGGACCGCGACTTCCTGCGGGCCATGGTCGAGAAGCACCAGGACGAGACCGGCTCCGTGGTCGCCGAGAAGCTCCTCGCCGAATGGGACGCCGCCGTCACCCGGTTCAGCAAGATCATGCCGCGGGACTACAAGCGGGTGCTGGCGGCCATGGCCGCCGCCGAAGCCGAAGGCCGCGACGTCGACGAGGCCGTCATGGCCGCGGCACAGGGATAGGGGGTACCTCGAATGGCTGACCCGAAGGGGTTTTTGAAGGTCACCGAGCGGGAGCTGCCCGCCCGCCGGCCGGTCGACGTCCGGATCCAGGACTGGAAGGAAGTCTACGAGGACTTCGCCAAGCCGGCCCTGGAACGCCAGGCCAGCCGCTGCATGGACTGCGGCATCCCGTTCTGCCACCAGGGCTGCCCCCTCGGCAACCTGATCCCCGAGTGGAACGACCTGGTCTACAAGCAGAACTGGCGGGAGGGCATCGAGCGGCTGCACGCCACCAACAACTTCCCGGAGTTCACCGGGAAGCTGTGCCCCGCGCCCTGTGAGACGGCTTGTGTCCTCGGCATCAACCAGGACCCGGTGACGATCAAGCGGGTCGAGGCCGAGCTGATCGACCGCGCCTGGTCCGAAGGCTGGATCAAGCCGCAGCCGCCGGCCGTCAAGACCGGGAAGTCCGTGGCCGTCGTCGGTTCCGGGCCGGCCGGGCTGGCCGCCGCGCAGCAGCTCACGCGGGCCGGGCACGACGTCACCGTCTTCGAACGGTCGGACGCCGTCGGCGGGCTCCTGCGCCGCGGCATCCCCGAGTTCAAGATGGAGAAGGCGCACGTCGAACGGCGGCTCGACCAGATGCGCGCCGAAGGCACCGTCTTCAGGACCGGGGTGGACGTCGGCGTCGACATCACCGCGGAAGAGCTGCGCACACGGTTCGACGTGGTGCTGCTGGCCGGCGGCGCGACCGCCTGGCGCGACCTGAACGTGCCCGGCCGTGAGGCCAAGGGCGTCTACCAGGCGATGGAGTACCTGCCGGTCGCCAACAAGGTCGCCGAGGGGGTGCTGCCGGAGCCGACCATCTCGGCCGAGGGCAAGCACGTCGTGGTCATCGGCGGCGGTGACACCGGCGCCGACTGCATCGGCACCGCGCTCCGCCAGGGCGCCGCGTCGGTCACCCAGCTCGAGATCATGCCGAAGCCTCCGGCGCTGCGGCCGTCGTCGGCTCCGTGGCCCACGTTCCCGATCCTGTTCAAGAACGAGAGCGCTCACGAGGAGCTGGAGGTCGCCGGCGGCCCCCGCGTCTACGCGGTCAACACGCTCGGTTTCACCGCCGACGAGGACGGCAACGTCAGGACGCTGCGCCTCGTCGACGTCGAAGGCCCCTCGACCGGTTTCCGGCCGATCGAGGGCACCGAACGCGAGATCCCGGCGGAGCTCGTCACCCTGTCGATGGGCTTCCTCGGCCCGCAGCGCGAGGGCCTCCTGGAGCAGCTGGGCGTCGACCTCGACGCCCGCGGCAACGTCGTCCGCTCCCTGGACTACAAGACCTCGGTCGACGACGTCTTCGTCGCCGGCGACATGGGCCGAGGCCAGTCCCTGATCGTCTGGGCCATCGCCGAAGGTCGCGCCGCCGCCTCCTGCGTCGACAAAGCCCTCCAGGGCACCACCAACCTCCCCTACCCCATCCCCCCCAACGCCCGCCCCCTCGCCTAAGAACACCCCCATGAAGGGCGGCCCCCCAACCAGGGAGCCGCCCTTCATGCATCCCCACCCACCCCCAGAAATGACCCATACCAAGATGGGCAGTTGGCTAGGCGGATTCTTGGGCAGTACGATGGGATCCTGGGCGTGGATGAACAGACCCCGCACCAGCGCATGCTGGCCGAGGCGAACGCACTGGTCCGTACCGCTGGTCTCTTTCCTCGCTGGGCGCATGGCCGAGACCATTCGACGCTACAGGTGGAACGACTGACCGACGGCAAGAAGATTCCCCTTCGCGGGATCCGTTTCCCCCGCGACCTGATGGCTGACGCCGACCTTGTCGAGGTGGCCTTCGCCGCGTTGCGCGAGGCTCTGGACGAAAGGAACTGGGACACGTGACTCCTCGTCGTTTGGAACACACGGTGACGCTGGAAGACGGACGCTGGCGGGCGCGGACGCCGGATGTCGGAGGCGCGATCTCCGCGCCGACGCTGGCCCGGATGAAGACCGCTGTCGAGGAGTCGACCGCGTTCCTCTACGGCGACGAGCCCTACGAGATCGTGTACGTCTTCGACCTTCCCGTGGAGGTGTCGCCGTCGCTGGCTGCTTATCACGCCACTCGGGTCGCAGCGGCGGAGCGGCTGGCGGAGGCGCAGCGGCTGGCGCGGCGGGTCGCGGCGGAGCTCACCGCTGCGAAGATCACGGAGCGTGATGCGGCTGAGGTGATGGGTCTGTCCAAGCAGCGAATCCACCAGCTGAAGTCCGCTGGCTGATCTTCGCTCCGTTCGCGGCTTTTGAATGTCGTGAAGATGGGGTGATGTCTTGTTTCGGGTAGTGGTGTGTGACATATTACTGCCGTGGAACGGACGGACGTGCTGGTCATCGGGGCGGGGGTGGTCGGGGCCGCCTGCGCTTACTATGCCGGGCGGGCCGGGCTCGGGGTGACGGTCGTGGACCGCGGGGCGGTGGCCGGGGGGACGACGGGCGCGGGCGAGGGGAACCTGCTCGTGTCCGACAAGGAGGCCGGGCCCGAGCTGGAGCTCGCGCTGCGGTCGGTCGCGCTCTGGGCCGAGCTGGCCGAGGAGCTCGGCGGCGGGTTCGAGTACGAGGCCAAGGGCGGGCTCGTCACCGCCGCGGACGACACGACCGTCGCCGGGCTGGCGGGGTTCGCGGC
>NZ_BAAGZI010000103.1:0-17087 GCF_054778695.1 Actinocorallia lasiicapitis | reverse complement strand
CGAGCAGGCCGTCGGCGGGGGCGCCGGAGGGGCGGGCGGCGGCGGCGCGCCACCGGTCGAGCCGGTCTTGGGCCTCGGTGAGCTGCGGAGCGGTCCACTCCCAGTCGGAGCGGTAGTGGTGGTTCAGCAGGACCAGGCGGATCGCCATCGGGTCGGTGCCGTCGCGGCGCAGCCGGGACACGAACACCAGGTTGCCGCGGGACTTGGACATCTTCTCGCCGTCGAGGCCGACCATCCCGGCGTGCACGTAGGCCTTGGCGTGGGGTGTGGCGCCGGTGGCGGTCTGGGCGTGGGAGGCGCCCATCTCGTGGTGGGGGAAGGCCAGGTCGCTGCCGCCGCCCTCCAGGTCGAACGCCATGCCGAGGTAGCGCAGGGAGATCGCGGTGCACTCGATGTGCCAGCCGGGCCGTCCCTTGCCGAAGGGTGAGTCCCAGCCGGGTTCGCCGGGCCGCTGCGCCAGCCAGAGCAGGGCGTCGAGCGGGTCGCGCTTGCCGGGCCGGTCGGGGTCGCCGCCGCGCTCGGCGAACAGCTTCAGCATGTCGGCGACGGGCAGCCCGGCGACCTGGCCGAAGGCGGGGTCGGCGCTGACGGGGAAGTAGAGGTCGCCGTCGACGTCGTAGGCCAGGCCGCGGTCCTTCAGCTCGCCGATCAGCTCGACGATCATCGGGATGGCCTCGACGGCGCCGATGTAGTGGGCGGGCGGCAGGACCCGCAGCGCGGTCATGTCCTCGCGGAACAGTTCGATCTCGCGTTCGGCGAGGTCCTGCCAGTCGACGCCGGTCGCGTCGGCCCGCTCCAGCAGCGGGTCGTCGATGTCGGTGGCGTTCTGGACGTAGAGGACGTCGTGGCCCGCGTCGCGCCAGACCCGGTTGGCGAGGTCGAACGCCACATAGGTGTTGGCGTGGCCCATGTGGGTGGCGTCGTAGGGGGTGATGCCGCAGACGTACATCCGGGCGGTGCCGTCGGGCGCGGTCTCGGCGAGCGCCCTGGTCCCGGTGTCGTGCACCTTCAGTGCCGGGCCGGGACCGGGCAGGCCCAGATCGGTGAGCCGGGGGACCACGGGAGCAGACCAGGATCGCATGGTGGCCAGCTTATCCGGATGGCCCGAATTGATCAGACGGGTGGTTCGGTGCCGCGGCGGCGCAGGTACCGCTCGAACTCGCGGGCGATGGACTCGCCGGTCGCCTCGGGCAGCTCGGCGGCGTCCTTCTGCTCCTCCAGGGCGCGGACGTACTCGGCGACCTCGGAGTCCTGTTCGGCCAGCTCGTTGACGCCGGCCTCCCAGGCGCGGGACGCCTCGGGCAGTTCGCCGAGCGGGATGGTGACGTCGAGGAGGTCTTCGACCCGGCGCAGCAGGGCCAGGGTGGCCTTGGGCGACGGCGGGCTCGACACGTAGTGCGGGACGGCCGCCCACAGCGACACGGTGGCCATGCCGAGGCGGGAGCAGCTGTCCTGCAGCACCCCCAGGATCCCGGTGGGGCCCTCGTAGCGGGACGGTTCGAGGTCGAGGACCTTGGCGAGGCCCGCGTCGGTGGCGGCTCCGGTGACCGGGACCGGCCGGGTGTGCGGGGCGTCGGCCAGCAGCGCGCCGACCAGGACCGCGGTCTTCACGCCGAGCCCGGTGAGCACGTCGGTGATCTCGCGGCAGAACGCGCGCCAGCGCATGTTCGGTTCGATGCCGTGCAGCAGCACGACGTCGCGGCCCGAGGGGAGCTTGGCGACGGAGATCCGGGTGGTCGGCCAGACGATGCGGCGCTCGTCGGTCTCCTCGTCGAACTCCACGAGGGGACGGGTGACCTGGAAGTCGTAGTAGTCGTCCGGGTCCAGCTCCGCGATCTGCCGGGCGTTCCAGCTCTCCGCGAGGTGGGTGATCACCCCGCTGGCCGCTTCGCCCGCATCGTTCCAGCCTTCGAACGCGGCGACCAGGACCGGATCGTTGAGCTCCGGCACGGACTCGAGCTCTGGCACACGGCCTCCTAACCGGGGGTGACGAAGATCGGAGTCTCTCTCAGCCTACGTCCTTCTTCTGGTGTCCTACCCGCCGGAGAGCCCGGCATCCCTGGTGCGGCAGGGATTGCCGGGGCTGACCCGGCTACTTGCCGTCGGTCGTGTGGACGATCAGGACGTCCACGGGCGACTTGTGCGACAGGTTCGCCGGGACCGAGCCGAGCAGCCGTCCGGCGAGGCTGTTGAGGCCGCGGTTGCCGACGACGACGAGGTCGACGGCGCGGTCCCTGGCCACGTTGGTCAGCACGTCGACGGCGTCGCCTTCGAGGGCGACCTCCTGGACGTCCTTGGCGCCCGCGGCGATGGCGCGTTCCCGTGCGGCCCGCAGGACGTCCTCGGCGGGGGTGGCGCCCTGGACCTTGTAGGCCAGGTCGCCGAGGGTGTCGGCTGCCGCGAGACGGTCCTTCTCGGGCATGGGGTGGTAGGCGGAGACCAGGACCAGGGTCGCTCCCGTGTCGCCGGCCAGGCTGGCGGCCTTGTCCACGGCCCGGAAGGACGTCGCGGAACCATCGGTTCCGACGAGGATGGACCGGTATGTCATGGGGGGTGCTCCTTACCAGTCGGTAGTTGTCCGGGGAACGCTACTACGCGGCCAGCTCCCTTAAAATCCGGATACGTGACTCTTCAGGCGGTTTTCTGTGATCTCGACGGCACTCTGATCAACTCCGAGCCCCAGTGGCTGGCGGTGGAGCACGAGGTCATGGAGTGGCTGGAGGGGCCGTGGAGCGAGGCCCACCAGGACCAGATCGTGGGCGGGTCGCTCTGGCCGGCCGTCGACTACATGCTCTCCCTGGCCGGCCGGCCGCAGCCCCGCGAGCTGGTCGCCGAGCGGATCCTCGATCTGATGTACGAGCGGATGTCGAGCGGGGTCGCGGTGCTGCCGGGAGCCAAGGAGCTGCTCGCCGAGATCGGCGGCGCGGGCGTCCCGATGGCGTTGGTCACCTCGACGGTCCGCCGGCTGGCCGACCCCGCGATCGACGCCCTCGGCCGCGACCTGTTCGCGGTGACGGTCTGCGGCGATGAGGTGGAGTTCACCAAGCCGCACCCCGAGCCCTATCTGAAGGCGGCCCGGCTGCTGGGGGTCGATCCGGCCCGCGCGGTGGTGCTGGAGGACTCGCCGACCGGGGTGGCGGCGGGCGAGGCCGCGGGCTGCGTGGTGGTCGCGGTGCCGGGGATCGTGCCGATCCCGCCGGGCCCGTCCCGGACGGTCGTCCCGTCGCTGGAGCAGGTGTCCCTGGCCGGTCTGGGGGAACTCCTCAGGGAGCGGCTCGTTCTCCCCTAGGGGTGCGAACCCTTCCGGCGGAGGATGGGCAGGCCGGTCCCCCGCGAGAGCATGGCGGCATGGCGGTAAGGCCGTCCAGGGGAGTTGAGAGAGATGAGTGACGCGCTTCTGTTCGCGATCAGTCTGGCGGTCACGGCCCTCGGGCTGTTCGGTAGCTGGCGGGCGGCCCGCACCCGGGGTCTGGCGTCGGGGGCCCGCGGCGCCGCCTGGTCCCTGGTGCCGTTGGGCTTCTATCTGACGGGCCTGACGGAGTTCCTGAGCGAGCTGGTGCTGAGCCCCGCCAAATGGGCGGGTGTGGCGCTGCTGGGGGTTTCGGGCGTCCTGTACGTGGTCTCGGGAGTGAAGCTGCGCACACCGGCGGCGCCGAAGGACGTCAAGCCGCGGTCCCGTCCGGCTGTTTCCGGTCCGTCTGGTGCTTCGGCGGACCCTGCAAACCTTGGTGATGATCTGGGGGACATCGAGGAGATTCTTCGGCGGAGGGGCATCAACTAGGAACTTTTTCCGCCACTACCACAGCAACAGGAGAACCTGCGTATGGGACGCCCATGCGCAGGTTTTTCTGGTCTCAAGGGGGACTCGCTACGGTAAATCTTCCTGTGATCTTGTCGTGTGAGTTGCAACTCATAACGGAACTACGGATAACCTCCCTCCATCACGTCCGAAATTGGGACGCGGTGGGCGTCGCGGGGCGACCCGCGCACCGCACCCACCGGAGGACGTGTCATTGGACGGTAACTTTCTGTTAAGTGGGCCGTCTTACGTGCTCAGGACCAGCGCGAACGCCGGTACAAGGGGGCACGTACACCTCGGCTGGCACAGCCGCTGGTGTCACGGTGGCAGGGGAGGAAACTGGCGTGACAGCGCCTCTTGATGTTTCGAAGGGCGGGCCCGAGGCCCGTCCTGACGGCGTCCCTCAGGGCGTCGACAAGAAGGCCATCCAGGGCCGCTCCCTGGGCCAGATCGCCTGGATGCGCCTGAAGCGCGACAAGGCGGCGCTCGCGGGCGCCGTCGTGATCGTGCTCCTCGTCGTCGTGGCGCTCATCGGGCCGTTCTTCCTGCAGGACCCGAACGCCTACAACCAGAACCTGATCGACCCGACCTACCAGCGCCCCTGGGGCGGCTGGCTGAACTCGGGCATCAGCGCCGACCACTGGTTCGGCGTCGAGCCGAACACGGGCCGCGACATGCTGTCGCGGATCGTGTCCGGGGCGCGGATCTCGCTTCTGGTGGCGTTCCTGGCGACCTTGATCTCGGTCGTCATCGGCACGGTCCTCGGCGTCATCGCCGGCTACTTCGGCGGCATCGTCGACACGATCATCAGCCGCTCCATGGACGTGTTCCTGGCGTTCCCGCTGCTGCTGTTCGCGATCGCCCTGGTCGGTGTCATGCCCGACCAGGTGGGTTTCCTCAAGGGCAACGGCCTGCGCATCTGGGTGCTGATCTTCGTGATCGGCTTCTTCGCCTGGCCCTACATCGGCCGGATCGTCCGCGGTCAGACCCTGACGTTGCGGGAGCGTGAGTTCGTCGACGCCTCCCGGAGCCTGGGCGCCAGCCACTTCTACGTGATCTTCAGGGAAGTGCTGCCGAACCTGATCGCGCCGATCCTCGTCTACTCGACGCTGCTGATCCCCACGAACATCCTGTTCGAGGCGGCCCTGTCGTTCCTGGGCGTCGGCGTCACCCCGCCGACCCCGTCCTGGGGCGGGATGCTCACCCTCGCGGTGCCCACGTACCAGAACACGCCGTTCTACATGATCATCCCCGGCATGGCCATCTTCATCACGGTCATGGCCTTCAACCTGCTCGGGGACGGGCTGCGTGACGCGCTCGACCCCCGTGCCCGGTGAACCTCTCTCGGTTCATGTCTCTCCCTGTTGGTTCCCAGAAGGGTGCGTTCCGCACTATGAACAAGATCCAGATCGGTGGCTCCATCGCCGCCGCCGCGGTCCTCGCAGCCGGGCTCACCGCCTGCGGCGACAGCAAGTCGGGCGACAGCGGCTCGAGCTCCACCTCCGTGGCGAAGGCCGACGCGGCCAACACCTCGGTCGTCAACGCCTCGGACAAGACCGGTGGCGAGCTCAAGTTCGCGATGTCCAGCGACTGGGACTCGCCGGACCCCGGTGACACCTACTACGCCTACGCGTGGAACTTCGCCCGGAACTACGCCCGCGCGCTGGTCACCTTCAAGGAGGCCCCGGGCAAGGCCGGTCTCGAGCTCACCGGCGACCTCGCCGAGGGCCTGGGCGAGTCGTCCAACGGCGGCAAGACCTGGACCTACAAGCTCCGCAAGGGCGTGAAGTACGAGGACGGCACCGAGGTCAAGGCCGCGGACGTCAAGTACGCGGTGGAGCGCTCCAACTTCACCTCCGAGCTCCAGCTCGGCCCGAAGTACTTCAAGCAGTACCTGGTCGACAACCCGGGCGGTTACAAGGGCCCGTACAAGGACAAGACCGGCGACCTGAAGTCGATCCAGACTCCGGACGACTACACGATCGTGTTCAACCTGAACACGCCGTTCGCCGAGTTCGACTACCTGGCGACCATGCCGCAGACCGCTCCGGTCCCGGCCGCCAAGGACAAGGGCCTCAACTACAAGAAGTCCATCGTCTCCACCGGCCCGTACAAGATCGACTCGTACGAGATCGGCAAGGCGATGAAGCTGTCGCGCAACCCGAACTGGAGCAAGGACACCGACCCGCTCCGCAAGGCGCTGCCGGACACCATCTCCGTCGCCCTGAACCAGAACCAGGACGACATCGACAACCGGCTGATGTCGGGCGCGCTCGACGTCGACCTGTCGGGTGCGGGCGTCTCGACCGCGGCCCAGCCGAAGGTCCTGAGCAACGCCAACCAGAAGAAGAACAGCGACGTCGCCACCGGCGGCACGCTGACCTACATGGCGATCGACACCACCGTCGCGCCGTTCACGAACACCGCGTGCCGCAAGGCCGTGCAGTTCGCGGTCGACAAGACCTCGGTGCAGACCGGTCTGGGCGGCCCGCTGGCCGGTGGCTCGCTGGCCTCGACCATCCTGCCGCCGACCGTCGCCGGCTACCAGAAGTTCGACCTGTACCCGTCGGCCAACAACGCCGGTGACGTCGACAAGGCCAAGGAGCAGCTGACCGCGTGCGGCAAGGCCGGTGGCTTCTCCACCACGCTGACCGCCCGCGCCGACCGTCCGAAGGAGATGGCGGCGGCCCAGGCCGTGCAGCAGTCCCTCGCCAAGGCCGGGATCAAGGTCAGCATCAAGTCCTACCCGTCGGGTGACTACTTCACCAAGTACGCCGGTGCGCCGTCGTTCGTGAAGCAGAACAACATCGGTCTGATCATGATGAAGTGGGGCGCCGACTGGCCGTCCGGCTTCGGTTTCCTCCAGCAGATCCTCGACGGTGCGGCGATCAAGCCGGCCGGTAACACGAACCTGTCGGAGACCAACAACAAGACGGTCAACGACCTGTTCACCTCCTCGACGCAGGAGACGGACACCACCAAGCGCAACGACATGTACGCGCAGATCGACAAGACGGTCATGGAGTCGGGCGACCTGGTCCCCTTCACCTACGCTAACCAGCTCCTGTACCGCCCGGAGAACGTCACCAACGTCTTCGTGACCGAGGCGTACAGCGGCCAGTACAGCTACCTGAACATGGGCGTGAAGTAACGCACCCCGCCAGGTAGCCCGAGTAGTTCGCAGTACCCAGCTCGTCTGTTCAACGCAAGAAGGCTCATCACCGCAGAAGGCAGGTGAAGGCCGAATGACCGCGCGGTCCCCGGGTTCTCCCGGGGGCCGCGCGGCCCGGGCCGCTCCCAGTGTTTGCATTCATCGTCAGGCGCCTCTTCGGCGCGGTCGCCATGCTGGCCATCGTCACCATGGTCACGTTCGGCATCTTCTTCCTCCTGCCGAAGCTTGCGGGACAGACCACCGATCAGCTCGCCGCCAGTTACGTCGGTAAGGCCCCCACGGCCGAGGCGATCGTCGAGACCAAGGAACGTCTGGGCCTCGACGACCCGATCACCGTCCAGTACTGGCATTTCGTCAAGGGCATCTTCGTCGGGCAGGACTTCAACAGCGGCCCGTCGGTCGAGCACTGCTCGGCGCCCTGTCTCGGCTACTCCTTCCGCAACAGCGAACCGGTCCTGCCGACGCTGATCGACCGCGCGCCGGTGACCGTTTCCCTGGCGTTCGGCGCGTCGATCATCTGGCTGGTCACCGGTGTCGGCATCGGCGTCATCTCGGCGCTGCGCCGCGGCTCCCTGTTCGACCGGCTGTCCATGGCCGTCGCGCTGGCGGGTGTCTCGCTGCCCATCTACTTCACCGGCCTGGTGTCGCTGGCCGTCTTCTCCTACTGGCTGAAGATCTGGCCGGACGGCGTCAGCTATGTGCCGTTCACCGAGAACCCGGCCGAGTGGGCGTACATGCTGATCCTGCCGTGGGTGACGCTGGCGTTCCTGTACGCCGCCCTCTACGCGAGGCTCACCCGCGCGGGGATGCTCGAGACCCTCAACGAGGACTACATCCGCACGGCGCGCGCCAAGGGCCTGCCCGAACGCACCGTGATCACCCGGCACGCGCTGCGCGCGTCGCTGACCCCCATCCTCACGATCTTCGGTCTGGACCTGGGCCTGCTGCTCGGCGGCGCGGTCCTCACCGAGAAGACCTTCAGCCTGCCGGGTCTGGGTTCGCTGTCGATCGACTCGATCTCGAGCGGCGACCTGCCCATGGTGATGGGCGTGGTGCTGCTGGCGACGATCTTCATCGTGTTCGCCAGCCTGATCGTGGACATTCTTTACGCCGTCGTCGACCCCAGGGTGAGGCTGAGCTAAGTGAGCACCGCACACCACGAGATCCCCGACGCCACTCCGGTCGGCGCGGGCAAGCCCGAGTCCTTCCTCGAGGTCCGCGACCTCAAGATCCACTTCCCGACCGACGACGGTCTGGTGAAGTCGGTCGACGGGCTGAACTTCCAGCTCGAGCGCGGCCAGACCCTCGGCATCGTCGGCGAGTCCGGTTCGGGCAAGTCGGTGACGAGCCTGGGCATCCTCGGCCTGCACAACCGGAAGAACGCGAACGTCTCCGGCGAGATCTGGCTGGACGGCAAGGAGCTGGTCGGGGCCGACCCCGACGAGGTCCGCAGGCTGCGCGGCAAGAACATGGCCATGATCTTCCAGGACCCGCTGTCGTCGATGCACCCGTTCTACTCGGTGGGCGCGCAGATCATCGAGGCGTACCGGATCCACAACAGCGTGTCGAAGCAGGCGGCCCGCAAGCACGCCATCGACATGCTCGGCCGGGTCGGCATCCCGACCCCCGAGAAGCGCATCGACGACTACCCGCACCAGTTCTCCGGCGGTATGCGGCAGCGCGCGATGATCGCGATGGCGCTGTCGTGCGACCCCGAGCTGCTGATCGCCGACGAGCCGACCACGGCTCTGGACGTCACCGTGCAGGCCCAGATCCTGGACCTGCTGCGCGATCTTCAGCAGGAGTTCAACTCCGCGATCATCATGATCACCCACGACCTCGGCGTGGTCGCCGAGCTGTCGGACCGGATCATGGTGATGTACGGCGGCCGCTCCATCGAGCAGGGCACCGTCCAGGAGCTGTTCCACAGCCCGCAGCACCCCTACACCTGGGGTCTGCTCGGTTCGATGCCGCGGCTGGACCGCGAGCGCACTGACCGGCTGATGCCGGTCAAGGGCTCGCCGCCTTCGCTGATCAACCTGCCGTCGGGCTGCGCTTTCCACCCGCGGTGCGCCTACGCCGACCTGACCGGCGGGAAGAGCATGACCGTCCGGCCTGAGCTGGAGTACACCGGCCAGGGCCAGCACCGGGTCGCCTGCCACCTGACCGCCGAGCAGCGCCAGCAGATCTGGGAGACCCAGATCAGGCCGAACCTCTGAGGAAGACGAAGATGTCAGACAACCTGCTCGAGGTCACCGACCTGCAGAAGCACTTCCCGGTCCACGCCGGTCTGCTGCGCCGGCAGGTCGCGGCGGTCAAGGCCGTCGACGGCGTCAGCTTCTCGGTCCGCAAGGGCGAGACGCTCGGTCTGGTGGGGGAGTCGGGCTGCGGCAAGACCACCACCGGCCGGATGATCATGAAGCTGCTCGAGCCGACGGCCGGCAGCATCAGGTTCGAGGGCCAGGACATCACCAAGCTGTCGCAGGGCGCGATGCGCCCGCTCCGCCGCGACATCCAGATGATCTTCCAGGACCCGTACTCGTCGCTGAACCCGCGTAAGACGGTCGGCTCGATCGTCGGCGCACCCTACGCGCTGCAGAACATCCAGACCCCGCACGGCACCAAGAAGGCCGTCCAGGAGCTCCTGGAGCTGGTGGGCCTCAACCCCGAGCACTACAACCGGTACCCGCACGAGTTCTCCGGCGGGCAGCGGCAGCGCATCGGGATCGCCCGGACCCTGGCGCTCAAGCCGAAGCTGATCGTCGCCGACGAGCCGGTCTCCGCGCTGGACGTGTCGATCCAGGCGCAGGTCGTCAACCTGCTGGAGGACCTGCAGGCGGAGCTGGGCCTGACCTACGTGGTCATCGCCCACGACCTGTCGGTGGTCCGGCACATCTCCGACCGGGTCGGCGTCATGTACCTGGGCCGGATGGTGGAGGTCGCCGACCAGGCCGACCTGTACACGCGGCCGATGCACCCGTACACCAACGCGCTGCTGTCGGCGGTGCCCGTCCCGGATCCGAGCGCCCGCAAGGACCGGGAGCGGATCCGGCTGACCGGTGACGTGCCGTCGCCGCTGAACCCGCCGTCCGGCTGCCACTTCCACACCCGCTGCTGGAAGGCGCAGGAGATCTGCAAGACCCAGCAGCCGCCGCTGCTGGAGCTGAGGCGCGACCACCAGGTGGCCTGCCACTTCCCGGAGAACGCCGAAGACTAGCCGGTCGTGCGTACGGGCGGTGGGTGAGCCGCCGCCCGATCGAGACCTTCTTAACAGTCCCGTGTGACAGGACGATGTCCGGGCGGTCGCCTGTGTTTCCGGACATCGTCGCTGGTACCGCGGCCTTCGGGGGGAAAGAGTTCGCCGCCGGCCTGACAACTGGACATCGCAACGAAACGGACATGGAGTGCCTGGTGCGCTCTATGTCCGTTTCTTTGTCAGGGTGCAGTTTTTGTCAGGCAACGGGGACATCACGATCTAGATACGGGGGCTGGCGCCCGGCCCCTTGCGGCACCAGATTCGCTTCGGACAGGCAATTACTTTCCGGTAGGGCGGTCGAGCCCGCCGCCCGCAGGCGTGTCACAAGCACGAGGGCGGCGCGGGTGAGGCCTCGGCGATGAAGCCGGCCGGGTGTGGAGGTTCGTGAAGCGTGGCCGCACCGATCGAGGTGTCCGGGTCTGAGACTGAGGCCCACCCTGAAGACCTGCTCAAGGGCATCAGTGGCAAGGCCATCGAAGGGCGGTCCCTGCGACAGATCGCCTGGTTGAGGCTGAAGCGCGACAAGGTCGCGCTGGGCGGCGGTGTCACCGTGCTCGGGCTGATCCTGTTCGCGGTGCTCGGCCCGTTCGTCCTGCAGGACCCGAACCTCTACCACCAGGAGCTGATCGACCCGACCTACCAGCGCCCGTGGGGCGGCTGGCTGCACTCGGGCATCAGCTGGGACCACCTGCTGGGCGTCGAGCCGACGACCGGCCGCGACATGCTGGCGCGGATCGCGTCCGGCGCGCAGATCTCGCTGCTCATCGCGTTCGTCGCGACCCTGATGTCGGTGGTCATCGGCACGGTCCTGGGGATCACGGCCGGCTACTTCGGCGGCATCGTCGACACGATCATCAGCCGGGCCATGGACGTGTTCCTGGCGTTCCCGCTGCTGCTGTTCGCGATCGCCCTGGTCGGCGTCATCCCCGACGAGATCGGCCCGGTGAAGGGCAACGGCCTGCGGATCTGGGTGCTGATCTTCGTGATCGGCTTCTTCGCCTGGCCCTACATCGGCCGGATCGTCCGCGGTCAGACGCTCACCCTGCGGGAGCGTGAGTTCGTCGACGCCTCCCGGAGCCTGGGCGCCAGCCACTTCTATGTGATCTTCCGCGAGATCCTGCCGAACCTGATCGCCCCGATCCTCGTCTACTCGACGCTGCTGATCCCCACGAACATCCTGTTCGAGGCGGCCCTGTCGTTCCTGGGCGTCGGCGTCACCCCGCCCACCCCGTCGTGGGGCGGGACGCTGACCCTCGCGGTGCCCACCTACCAGAACACCCCGTTCTACATGGTGGTCCCCGGTATGGCGATCTTCATCACCGTGCTGGCCTTCAACCTTCTGGGGGACGGGCTGCGCGACGCACTCGACCCCCGTTCCCGCTGAGCCATCCCCTCGGTTCAGGTTCTCTCCCCCCTGTGAAAGGAAGTGCGAAAGCACATGAAAATGACACGATCGTTCGCCGCGGCCGCGGCGGGTGTCCTTCTCGTCTCGGGCCTCGCGGCCTGTGGCGGGGACTCCGAGGAGAAGAAGCCGGGCACCGGCTCCGAAGGCGCCTCCGGTTTCAACGCCGCCATCACCGGCATGGTGAACCCGTCGGAGAAGAAGGGCGGCACGCTCCGCTTCGCCGACTCCGACGACTGGGACTCGCCGGACCCCGGTGACACGTACTACGCGTTCTCCCAGAACTTCGCCCGGATCTACAGCCGCGCGCTGATGACTTTCAGCCCGCAGCCGGGCACGGAGAGCCTGAAGGTCGTTCCCGACCTCGCCGAGGCGCCGGGTGTGGTGGGTCCTGACGGCAAGACCTGGACTTACAAGATCCGCAAGGGTGTGAAGTTCGACGACGGCACCGAGGTCAAGGCCGCCGACGTCAAGTACGCGGTCGAGCGCTCCAACTTCACCGCCGAACTGCAGCTCGGTCCGAAGTACTTCAAGCAGTACCTGGTCGACAACCCGGGCGGCTACAAGGGCCCGTACAAGGACAAGTCCCCTGAGGGCCTGAAGTCCATCGAGACCCCGGACGACTACACGATCGTCTTCCACCTGAACGCGCCGTTCGCCGAGTTCGACTACATCACCACGATGCAGACGCAGCCGGTCCCGCGCGCCAAGGACAAGGGTCTGCAGTACCAGAAGGCCATCGTCTCCTCCGGCCCGTACAAGATCGACTCGTACGAGCGCGGCAAGAGCATGAAGCTGTCCCGCAACCCGCACTGGGACCAGGCGACCGACCCGATCCGCAAGGCGCTGCCCGACAACATCGACGTCGCGCTCAAGCAGAACGCGGACGACCTGGACAACAAGCTGCTGTCCGGCGCCATCGACATGGACATCGCGGGCACCGGCGTGCAGGGCGCGGCCCAGCCGAAGGTCCTGACCAACGCCTCCAACAAGGCGCTGTCGGACAACGTGACCGCCGGCTTCCTGCGGTACCTCGCGGTCAACAAGAACGTGAAGCCGCTGGACAACGTCCACTGCCGCCGCGCCGTGGCGTACGCGACCGACAAGGTCGCCGCGCAGACCGGTTACGGAGGCCCGGTGGCCGGTGGTGAGATCGCCACGACGATCCTGCCGCCGACCGTCACCGGCTACGTCAAGGCCGACCGCTACCCGGTCGGCGCCGACAACCACGGCGACCTCGCCAAGGCCAAGGAAGAGCTCGCCGCCTGCGGCCAGCCCAACGGCTTCTCCACCAAGATCTCCGCTCGCGCCGACCGTCCGAAGGAAGTCGCGGCCGCTCAGGGTGTGCAGCAGGGTCTGGCGAAGGTCGGCATCAAGGCCGAGATCAAGCAGGTCCCGGCCGGTGACTACTTCAACAAGTACGCCGGTGCGCCCAAGTGGGTCCACGACAACGGCGTCGGCCTCATGTTCATGGCGTGGGCCGCTGACTGGCCGTCGGGCTTCGGCTTCCTCCAGCAGGTCGTCGACAGCCGCGTGATCAAGCCGTCCGGTAACACCAACCTGCAGGAGACCAACCTGCCCGAGGTGGACACCCTGCTCGACGACGCGGCCAAGAACCCCGACATCAAGGCGCGCGAGGCCAACTACACCAAGATCGACCAGGCCGTCATGGAAGACGCCGGCATCATTCCGCTGGTGTACGCCAAGCTGCTGCTGTTCCGTCCGGCCAACGTCACCAACGTGGCGGTGACCGCGGGCTACGGCGGCATGTACGACTACCTGAACATGGGTCTCAAGTAGTTCCCATCCGACCGTCACCACCGCGTTCGTAGAAGGCAGGTGAAGGCCGGAGGGCGGCCGGGCCCACAAGGCCCGGCCGCCCGTGGCCGAAGCTCGTGTTCACTTTCATCATCAGGCGGCTGCTGGGTGCCGTGGCGATGCTGCTCATCGTCACCATGGTCACTTTCGGCATCTTCTTCGTCCTGCCGAAGCTGGCCGGTCAGAGCACCGATCAGCTGGCGGCGAGTTATGTCGGCAAGGCCCCGACGGCCGAGGCCATCGCCGACACCAAGGAGCGGCTGCACCTCGACGACCCGCTGATCGTCCAGTACGGGCGGTTCGTGAAGGGCATCGTCGCGGGCCAGGACTTCAACAACGGTCCGAGCATCCAGCACTGCGCGGCCCCGTGCCTGGGCTTCTCCTTCCGCAACTCCGAGCCGGTGTTGCCCACCCTCATCGACCGCGCACCGGTGACGATCTCACTGGCGGTCGGGGCGTCGGTGATCTGGCTCGTGATGGGCGTCGGCATCGGCGTGCTGTCCGCGCTGCGCCGTGGCAGCAAGTTCGACAGGCTCGCGATGACGACCGCGCTCGCGGGCGTCTCGCTGCCGATCTACTTCACCGGTCTGCTGTCGCTGGCGGTCTTCGCCTACGGGTTGAAGATCTGGCCGGAGGGCGTCGTCTACAAGCCCTTCACGGAGAATCCGGCGGACTGGGCTTTCAATCTGATCCTCCCGTGGGTGACGCTGGCGTTCCTGTACGCCGCTCTCTACGCGAGGCTCACCCGGGCGGGGATGCTGGAGATCCTCAACGAGGACTACATCCGCACCGCCCGCGCGAAGGGGCTTCCGGAGAAGGTCGTGGTGACCAGGCACGCGCTGCGCGCGACGCTGACCCCGATCCTCACCGTGTTCGGTCTGGACCTGGGCCTGCTGCTCGGCGGCGCGGTGCTCACCGAGAGCACGTTCGGTTTCGCCGGTCTGGGCGCGCTTTCGGTCCAGTCCATTCTCTCCGGTGACCTGCCGATGGTGATGGGCGTCGTGCTGGTCGCGACGATCTTCATCGTGTTCGCCAGCCTCATCGTGGACGTTCTCTACGCGGTGATCGACCCGAGGGTGAGGCTCAGCTGATGAGCACTGACGACAAGATGCCGCGTGAGGAGCTGGCGGGCGCGCACGCGCCGGAGCCGGCCAGTACCCCCGCGCCGGCCTCGTTCCTCGAGGTCCGCGACCTCAAGATCCACTTCCCGACCGACGACGGTCTGGTGAAGTCCGTCGACGGTCTGTCGTTCAAGCTGGAGCGCGGCCGCACCCTGGGGATCGTCGGCGAGTCCGGTTCGGGCAAGTCGGTGACGAGCCTGGGCATCCTCGGTCTGCACAACCGGAGGAACGCCAGGGTCTCGGGCGAGATCTGGCTGGACGGCAACGAGCTGGTCGGCGCGAGCCCGGATCAGGTGCGCCGGTTGCGCGGCAAGAACATGGCGATGATCTTCCAGGATCCGCTGTCGTCGATGCACCCGTTCTACACGGTCGGCGCGCAGATCATCGAGGCGTACCGGATCCACAACGCCGTCTCCAAGTCGGTCGCGCGCAAGCATGCCATCGACATGCTGGGCCGGGTCGGCATCCCCACGCCGGAGAAGCGGGTGGACGACTATCCGCACCAGTTCTCCGGCGGTATGCGGCAGCGCGCGATGATCGCGATGGCGCTGTCGTGCGACCCCGAGCTGCTGATCGCCGACGAGCCGACCACGGCTCTGGACGTCACCGTGCAGGCCCAGATCCTGGACCTGCTGCGCGATCTTCAGCAGGAGTTCAACTCCGCGATCATCATGATCACCCACGATCTCGGCGTGGTCGCCGAGCTCGCCGACGACGTCCTGGTGATGTACGGCGGCAACAGCGTGGAGTACGGCACGGTCGACGAGGTGTTCCACCAGCCGCTGCACCCCTACACGTGGGGTCTGCTGGGGTCGATGCCGCGGATGGACAGGGACCGCACCGAACGGCTGCTGCCGATCAAGGGTTCGCCGCCGTCGCTGATCAACCTGCCGTCGGGCTGCGCCTTCCACCCGCGCTGCGCCTACGCGTCGCTGAACGGCGGGAAGAGCGAGACCGAGGTGCCGCTGGTGCGGGAGCTGACGCCGGGCCACAAGGCCGCCTGCCATCTGCCGCTGGAGCGGCGCCGGGAAATCTGGGACGAAGAGATCAGGCCGAAGCTGTGACTGAAGAGACTGTGAGCACGGTCAAGGGGCCCGCGCCGGCGGGGGACGCCCTGCTGCGCGTCGAGGGGCTGCGCAAGCACTTCCCGGTGCACGCCGGTCTGCTGCGCCGGCAGGTCGCGGCGGTCAAGGCCGTCGACGGGGTGAGTTTCTCGGTCCGCAAGGGCGAGACGCTGGGTCTGGTGGGGGAGTCGGGCTGCGGCAAGACCACCACCGGCCGGATGATCATGAAGTTGCTGGAGTCGACGTCCGGTTCGATCTTCTTCGAGGGCCGCGACATCACCAAGCTGTCGCAGGCCGGGATGCGTCCGCTGCGCCGCGACATCCAGATGATCTTCCAGGATCCGTATTCGTCGTTGAACCCGCGCAAGACCGTCGGTTCGATCGTCGGTGCACCGTTCGCCTTGCAGAACATTCAGACTCCGCACGGCACGAAGAAGGCCGTCCAGGAGCTGCTGGAGCTGGTCGGTCTCAACCCGGAGCACTACAACCGGTACCCGCACGAGTTCTCGGGCGGGCAGCGGCAGCGCATCGGGATCGCCCGCACCCTGGCGCTGCGGCCGAAGCTGATCGTGGCGGACGAGCCGGTGTCGGCGCTGGACGTGTCGATCCAGGCGCAGGTGGTGAACCTGCTGGAGGACCTGCAGGACGAACTGGGCCTGACCTATGTGGTCATCGCCCACGACCTGTCGGTGGTCCGGCACATCTCCGACCGGGTCGCGGTCATGTACCTCGGGAAGATCGTCGAGGTGGCGGACCGGGCCGACCTGTACACACGGCCCATGCACCCCTACACCACGGCGCTGCTGTCGGCGGTGCCGATCCCCGACCCGGGGGCGCGCCGCGACCGGGAACGGATCCGGCTGACCGGTGACGTCCCGTCGCCGCTGAACCCGCCGCCCGCCTGCAACTTCCACACGCGCTGCTGGAAGGCGCAGGTGATCTGCAAGGAGGTCGCGCCGCCGCTGGTGACCCTCGCGCCGAACCACGAGGTGGCGTGCCACTTCCCGGAGAACGCGCCGCAGGGGTACGTCGCCCCGGCGAGCTCGCCGCTGGTGAAGAAGGCCTGATTCCGGTTTTCCGGACTGCTTGATCTCGAACGATGCCCGCTCGTGCATGGCACGGGCGGGCATCGGCGCGTCCGGACCAGGATGAGACGGGTGCGCAGTTCCCTGGCCGTGCTGGCCCTGCTTGCGGTCTTCGCGGTGTCGGCCCCGCTGTGGGCGCGGTGGACGGGCCATCCGCCGCGCACGGCGTTCCCCGCCGAGGGGCTGCGGGCCGACGGCACTCCGGTGGGCCCCGGCCGGGTGTTCTGGCTGGGCGCCGACGATCTGGGCCGTGACGTGCTGGTGCGGGCGGCGTACGCGGCGCGGATGTCGCTGCTGACGGGGTCCGCGGCGGTATCGGTGACGAGTGTGGTGATCGTCGCGGCGGGGCAGATCCGGGCGAAGGCGCGGG
>NZ_BAAGZI010000102.1:0-17123 GCF_054778695.1 Actinocorallia lasiicapitis | reverse complement strand
GGCGGGCCGCCAGGACGACGACCCGGCACTGCGGTGCGGCGGCGCGGACGGCGCCCGTCGCGGTGAAGGCGTCCATGTCGGGCAGGTCGAGGTCGAGGAGCGCGACGTCGGCGCCGCTCGACCGGACGGCGGCCGTCACGGTTCTGCCGTCCTCGACGGCACCGACCATCTCGATGTCCGGCTCGGTCTCCAGCAGCGCGACGAGACCGCTCCGGAAGAGCCGGACCTCGTCGGCGACGACTACACGAATCACATCCACCATCCCTCGGTTCCGTCCGCTGGGGTGTCCGGACGGCGATCTGGCAGGCCCCGCATGTGATTGCCCACGCACGCCTTGGAACTCCGAAGAGTTCTTGGGTTGACACACAGCGTGAAGGAAAACTCTCGCCGGGTCAAATGCCGCACATGGCACCAATGTTCTATCGCCTGCTCAACGGACGTTTACCCAGAACCGAACAGCCCGTCAGAAACATAACAGTGGCTGTCAGGTCGCACACGGCATTCCAGAGAAAGCGACAAAAGCGACCAAGCCCTACTATTTCCCACCATGATTCCCGAGCATCTCGCGCACTTCCCGATCGGCCGCGACATCCCGCTCCGCGACGGCTCCGTCGTCGGCTGGGAGATCTTCCCCTTCGCCGGCGACCTGTCCGTCAAACGGCTGGACGCACCGGTGCTGCCCGAACCGCCCCGGATGGGCGAATCAGGCCCGCAGGCGTGCGACATCTGCCGGCGCGACGACGCCGACTTCCTCTGGTCGGACGACCACTGGCTGCTGGAGATGTTCACCGAACCGGCGTCGCTGCCGACCCTGCTGCTCTGGCCGCGCGCCCACCACGACCTCGACGACCTCCCCGACGATCTGCTGGCCGGGCTCGGCCCGATGATGCGCCGCGTCGAAAGCGCGCTGAAGTCGCTCGACGGTGTCGCCCGCGTGCACGTCAGCCGGTGGGGCGACGGCGCGGCGCACCTCCACTGGTGGTTCATGGCCCGCCCGGCCGGGCTGCCGCAGCTCCGCGGCAGCTGTATGCCGTTCTGGGACGACGTCCTCCCGCCGATGCCCGCCGACCGCTGGACGGCCCTCGGCGCCCGGATCGGGCAGGCCATGTCCTGACCGGTGCGTCCGGACCGATGCCGCTTCCCCGAAGTACGTGACGCGGACGTCGCTCTCCGTCACCATGGAGCTCTTCCAATGGTGGGGTGGGGCATGGGCAGCGGTGTGGTCGGACTGGGTGTGATCGGGGCGGTCGCCGTCGGCGGTGTCGCTTTCGCCGGGATCGACCGCTCCTCCAGCCCGCCCCCGCCGGACGACCGGACCGTGGTCGAGGTCCGCGCCCATCTCCGGCCCGCCGCCATCGCCACCACGGGCTTCAGCCACGACCCGAAGCTCGCCCCGCCCGGCGCCCTGGTGAAACTCCGCTCCGTGACGTTCGCCGGGAAACGCAGCACCGCGACGCTCACGGTCCGTGGCCTCGCCAGAAACCGCCCGTATGTCGCACATGTGCACGTCAACCCGTGTGGAGTCGCCCCGCTGGCCTCCGGCGGCCACTACCTGGACGACCCCAAGGGCAAGCCCGACGCCGCCAACGAGGTCTGGTTCACGTTCACGACCGGCCCCCACGGCGAGGCCGTCGCCAAGACCCGCCACCCCTGGACCTTCGCACCCACCCGGCTGCCCCGCTCGATCGTCCTCCACGACCCCCACGGCACGGCCTCACCCCCCACCCGCCTGGCCTGCGTGAACATCCCGTTCGCCCCCTGAACACTGGCCGGTCGGGAGCTCGGCCCGCCGGCCGGACGCGGGGAGGTGGGTCGCTCCCTGAGCGCGGGGCGGTCAGTGGTCGACGGGGATGTCGGTGAGGGCGCGGATCCAGGCGGCGGACTCGTCGGGGCTGAGGGCGTCGGTGGCGGCGCGACGGCACCAGGCGACGGCCCGTGGGTCGCCTGCCGACAGGTAGAGGGCGGCGATTCGGCCCGACGGGATGTCAGCGCGCCGCGCCAGGACGTCGGCGAGGTGGGCCGCCAGTCTGGTCCGCTGGGACGGATGCACCCGGGCCAGCACCAGCGCCCGCACCTGCTCGGGCAGCAGCGACAGATCGGGCAGCACCCGGGCGGCGACCCCCGACTCCAGCACCGCGACGACCCTGTCCTCGCTGACGCCCGCGGCTTCGGCGAGCGGCGCCGGATCGAGGTCGCGGGCCAGCGCCGCCAGGGTGACGATCGGTGCGTCCTCGGGCGGCAGGGCCGCCGTCCACCCCAGCACCCGCTCGCCGAGGCTCTTGCCCCCGACCGACCGCAACCCCCGAAACCTCACCGGCACATTCTGTGTTACCGCAGGTAAAGCCCGGTATCCGGGGTGCCCTGTGCCATCACTCGGCGCCCTCAACTTAGGACATCAGCCAGCTAGGACATCAGCCAGGACAGCCCCAGGGTGCGGCGTGCGTCGGCGATGGCGCGGGGTGTGCGGGCGTACACCCAGAGCCAGGCGCCGCCGTCGTAGCGGACCAGGGTGTCGGAGTCGCCGTGCCAGCGCAGCGGCGGCGAGCCGGGCAGCGCCCAGTGCCGGAACGCCGGGAGCGGCAGTGGCGGGTAGCGCTCCAGGAGCGCCGCCTCGGCCGACGGGGTGAACTCGGCGTTGTCGGCCAGTTCGGAACCGGTGCTGAACATCGTCTCGGTGAGGACCAGTTCGATCGCGGCGAGGCTGAACCGTTCGGCGTACGGCCACCAGTCGCCGGACGTGTGGTCGCGGCAGACGACCGGCGGATCGGCCTCGTCCAGCGAGGCGACCGGGATGCCCCAGTAGGCGCAGTGCTGGGCCTCGTAGCGGAAGATCAGCACACCGCCTTCGACCCAGAGGTGCTGCGGCGGGATCAGCGGATCGGTGGTGCGGGTCAGGTCGTCGCGCCGCCCGAGCAGGCCATGCAGCCTGCGGAGCGCTTCGGGCAGCGGGTGGCCGAGCCGTTTCGCGGCGGCGTCGAGCTCGGCGGGTGTGTGGCCGTCCTCGGGACGGAGCGGTTCGGCCCAGGCGGCGGCGAACCGTCGCAGGAACATCCATGCGGCGTCGGCGGCGCGGCACGCTTCGGCCAGCTCGGTGGTCAGATCGAACCAGGAACCCCGGATCTCTTCCATACGAACATACTTTCGCATGGCACTGACATTTTCGGGGCGGCCGTGTCGGTAGTGTGGCGGGATGGGCAAGCATGAGAACCCGAACACCGACCACCACGCCGAGTTCCGGGCCCTCGACACCGACGGCTCCGGTTTCCTCAGCCGCGACGAGCTGATCGCCGCGTTCGCCAACGCCGGTGACCAGCGCTCCGTCGAGGAGATCGACGCCTACATCGCGACGGCCGACAAGAACGCCGACGGTGAGATCTCCTACGAGGAGTTCATCGCCGACTAGCCTCGGCCGATCGGCTGCCTCGTCCGGCCGGACTAGGCGGTGTCTTATGAATCTTCAGTCCTACTGCGCGACGCCCAGGCACGCACCTCGCGGGCTTGTCGTCGGTCACCAGCCAACCAGGCTGGCTCCCTCCTCCGCACCCCCGAGGCACGCACCTGACCGCCGCTCGCTACGGACAAGATCCATAAGACACCGCCTAGTTCGCGAAGTCCTGGACGATCCAGACGATGCCCTTCTTGTCCCGGTGGACCCAGAGGCCGATCCGGGAGTAGCCCGGGTTGAGCAGGGCTCTGCGGTGCCCGTCGTTGGGCGGGGTCTCGGCGAGCATGGCGCGGGTCGTGGCGATCGCGGAGTTCGCGATCGCCTTGACGGTCTTGCGGGCGGGTCCGCGGTAGCCGATGTTCTCGCCCGCCGCCGACCAGGTGACGTGCGCCATGGTCAGCCTGCGGCCGAGCGTGGGTTCGCCCGCGCACTGGTGGGTGAGGCCGCACTGCGGCTTCAGCATCCACTTGCCGTGGTAGGTGGCGGCCTTGGTGAGGCCGGGCTTCAGCTTGAGCGGTTTGAGCCGGTGGGCCTTGCGCGCCTTGTTGATGTAGGCGAGCACGTGGTCGACGGCGGTCGGCTTCTTCTTCGGCGCCGCGGCGGCCTCGGCGGCGGGCGCGAGGACCATCCCGGCGGCGAGGGCGACGGCGAGCAGGCGGCGGGCGCGGGCCATGAGCACTCCCAGGGGGGTGGGACGGACGAGCCCCACGAGCCTAGAGTGACAATCCCGTTATGTACGACAAATCGGCTAGTTTCCTGCCATGAAGAAGATCATGTTGGTGGGGGTGCTCGTCGGCGCGGGAGCGCTCGTGGCCGTCCCGGCGGGTGCCGCGTCCGCCAAGCCGAAGTGCGCGATCGGGAACTGGAAGCTCATCAAGGCGAAGGCGACCGAGAAGCTCGTCGTGCCGGAGGACGGGCCGTTCTCCTACGTCCAGTCCGGTTACTCCGGCACCAAGCTAAAAGTCACCGCGAAGAGCTGGACCTATAACTACAAGGGCAGCAAGACCGGCACCACGATCCTCACCGAACGCGGCACGACCCGCGAGGTCCGGCGCCTGTACAAGGGCACCGTGACGCTCCCGCTGAAACTGTCCGGCGACCGGAAGGGCACGTTCTCCGTCAACGAGGACAAGGCGAAGGGCAAGGCCACCGGCTACGCCAAGGTGATCAGGCCCCGCAGGGGCGCGCTGCAGACCTTCAACCTGATCAAGGTGCTGCACAACCCGTACGGCAACGGCGGCTTCGACCCGATCCCGGCCGGCGCCGGCCGGTTCACCTGCTCCGCCACCACCCTCAAGGCCAGGACCTCGATCACGGTGGAGGGCAGCTACGTCCACACCCTCAACCTGGTCTTCACCCGCCTCTAGTCCTGCAAGCTAGTCCTGCCGGGTCACCGCGAACGCGCCGCAGTCCGCCTGGGCGCGCCGCACCTTCCCGGTGATCTTGTCTCCCTCGATGCCGTCGGCGTTCAGGTCGACGGCGTCGAGCTCGTCGGGCAGATCCGCGCCGATCGTGTCGCCGTGCAGCAGCAGCGCGCCGCCGTCGAATACTCCGCTGACCGGAAAACTCCCGACATAGACCCCGGGTGTGGCGATCGGCGCGATCTCGGCCGTCCCCTCGACGCCGAGGTCCACGCCGAGTGAGAGCGTCAGCCGGACGTTCTCGCGGGCCCCGTCGCAGTCGTAGGAGCCGCTCCAGATCCCCACGACCGATTCGGCCGTCGCCGCTCGCGGCGGCTCGTCCGGTGTGCCGTCCCCCGAGCAGCCCGCCAGCAGCGGAACGGCGAACAGCAACCCCAGAAGTCGTCTCGGCATGGGACGAGCCTAGGTCCCCGGGCCCACCGGCCGATCAAGACTTCTTGAAGGCCCAGGTGAGGTCGGGTTGGACGGCCCAGCGGGTGGCCTTGACGATCGGCGGGGTGCACAGGACGGCCGTGAACAGGGCGCCGGCGCAGAAGAGCAGGGCCATCGCCGGGAAGCTCCGCAGGTGGAGGGCGTTGTCCCAGCCCTGGAAGGCGGCGAAGCGCACGAAGAACCAGTGGAGGAGATAGCCGAAGATCGCGGTGGTGCCGAGCCCGGTGAAGAAGGTGCGGGAGCGGGGGACGACCGCCAGGAACGCCGCGGCCAGGATCACGGCCGCGCCGTAGAGCGCGAGCCGCAGGACCGTCCCGGTGAGTTCGCCCGCGGCGAGCGTCTGGTTGGACTCGCGCCAGACGAACCAGCCGTCGCCGAGATGGTCCTTCGCGGGGAACGCCAGGAGCAGCCCGCCGATGAGGATCAGGAAGCCGGCCGGACGGGCGCCGCGCGAGCGGAGCAGCGCGAAGTGTTCGGGCCGGAGCTTGAGGCCGAGCACGTAGAACGGGGTCAGCCCGAAGATCCGGTGCATGTCGAGCTGGTGGGAGAGCGGCCCGCAGTAGCAGAGCAGCGCGAAGACCACGGAGACCGCCAGCGGCCAGCGGATCTGCTGCCAGACCGGGGTGGACAGCCGCCAGAAGAACAGCGCCATCAGGAACCAGGTGACGCCGTAGGGGTCGAGCAGGCTGAACCGCAGCTCGCTCCGGCCGCCGAAGTGCCAGTCGAACAGCGAGTAGGCCACCTCGAACAGCAGGTACGGGACGAGGATCCCGGTGATGAGCCGCTGCGCCTTCCGCTTCTCGAACGAGAACTCCTGCGACAGATAGCCCGACAGCATGATCAGCAGTGGCATCGCGAACACGCCGACGAACATCCAGAGCGCGTGGCCCGACGGGACGGTCTTGCGCAGCCCCGCGATCGCGCCCTGACCGGCGATCAGCATCACCGCCAGCACCCGGACGTTGTCGAAGAACGGATCGCGCCCGCTCCCGGCAACCACCACGGGACGGGCAAATGACTGCAACTCAACCATTGGCGCACTTTATCCACTTCGCCCGGGTGAAGTGTGCCCGGTCAGGCGGTTCCACCAGGACGTTAAGATCACGCAATGCTCCCCCTGGTGCTCGCTGTCGCCCTCGCCGCCGCCCCCGTGACCCCGCACTGGGAGACCGTCGGCCGGACGGACCTGCGCGGCGACGACTTCCTCGGCGCGATCACGTTCGGCGGGAAGAACAGCGGCTGGGCGTTCGGCACCCGCATGGTCCAGAAGGGCGAACGGTCCGTCGAGACGATCGCCTACCGCTGGAACGGCCGCCGCTGGACCCGCTCCCCGCTGCCCGCCGGGCTCGAAGCCGACTGGGAGTACTACGACCAGGACAAGCTCAGCGCCTCGTCGCCGGCCAACGCCTGGGCGGCCGCCCTCCCGTTCAACAGCGCGGGGGCACGGGTGCTGCGCTGGCGCGGCGGCCGCTGGACGATCTCCAAGATCCCGACCAAGGGCCAGGTCGTCGCGGTCGGCGCCTACGGCAAGGACCGGGCGATCGCCTTCGCCTCCGGACGCCGCACCTGGATCTTCCAGCACGGCCGGTGGAAGGCCGGGGCCCGGCTGATGTTTCCCGTGGAACATGTCAGGAGCGACGGGAAGAACGTCTGGGTGCACACCAGGATCGACCGGAAACTGGCCGTCGCACGCTGGAACGGGAAGAGCTGGAAGCTGCTGCCGTCCACGGGGATCACCGACACTTATCCGAACGACTGGGGCGATCTCGCCCCCGTCCCCGGCGGGGTGATCATCAGCGGCAGTGACGGGAAACGCACCTTCTTCCTGCGGTGGGACGGCCGCCGCTGGATCCCCGACACCACCCCGGCGATCTCCGGCTGGGCGATGCGCTGCGTCGTCCCGGACGGCAAGGGCGGCCTGTGGGCGGGTTCCGTCGGCGCCGATCCGATGGGCGACGACTCCCCGGCCACGCTCTGGCACCGCGCGAGATCCGGCGCCTGGACGGCCACGACGCTCGGCGACCGCACCCGGATCGCGCTCCCCGACGCCTGCGCCGCCCGGCCCGGCACGTCCGAGATCTGGGCCGCGACTGGCGACTCCGACCACGGCTGGGACCCCGACGGCGTCTTCCAGAGACTGGTGACCAGATGAAGAAGATCCTGCTGGCCGCCGCCCTGGCCGTCGCGCTGCCCGCACCGGCCGTCGCCGCCCCGGCTTGGCGGCCGGTGTTCACCGCGCAGTTCCGCGGCCACGACTCCTTCACCGCGCTGGCGTCGGGCGGGAAGAACAGCGCGTGGGCGCTGGGCGTCCGCACCGGCACGGGCAGCCTGACCAGGGTGATCGCCTACCACTGGAACGGACGTTCCTGGAAGCGGGCGGCCTTCCCCGCGCTGCCCGTCGCCCGGCCCTGGGACTTCGAACCGGCGCCGATCCTGCTCGACGCCTCGTCCCCGGCCGCCGCGTGGGCGCTCCTGCCCGGCGCGTTCGCGGAGGATCGGCGGGATCGTGGTGATCTCTGTGTCGACGGGCCGCTGCCGCCGCTTCCGCTGAAGCCCGAACGTGCCTCGCACCTGCTGCGCTGGGACGGCCGCCGCTTCGTGACCGCCGCCGCGGTCAAGGACGTCGTGGTGTCCGCGGTGATCTCCGACGGGGCCCGCAAGGCGTGGGCGTTCGGTTCGACCGACTCCCTCGACGGCGTCACCCTGCGTTACGACGGCCGCCGCTGGACCCGCGCCAAAGCCCCGATCAGGGTCGAGCGCGCCACCCGGATCGGCGGGCTGATCTGGGCGTACGGCCACACCCCGTCCGGAACACCCGTCCTGTCCAGGTTCGACGGGCGCCGCTGGCGGACCGTCCCGACCGGCCGCCTGCTCACCGACTGGAACGAGGGTCCGAAGACCAAGGGCCGCACCACCCATCTGACGTCGCTGGCCGCGCTCCCCGGCGGCGGAGTGATGATCGGCGGCCGATATCTCGACCTCAATCCCTGCCTGTGGGAGGGCGAGATCGGGCGCTGGCGGTCCTTCACCCACCGCTGGAGCAAGGGCGTGTGGCGCACTGAGCAGCCGAAGGCGCTCCGCGGCTGGTCGCCCGAGCGGCAGATCCCGGACGGCAAGGGCGGCACTTATGTGATGGCGTCGCAGCTCTGGAGCACCGAGGACTCCCATCCGGACGTCCTCAGGGTCTTCCACCGCACCTCGGCGGCCCGCTGGACCTCCCTGCCCGCGTCCCCCGACCTCCGCACGATCGCTCTGATCGGCGGCCACCTCCTCGCGGGCGGCCGCGCCGACGGTCGCTACGACACCAACGCGGTCCTCTGGCGGCGCTGAGCCGGGGAGGGAAAGCAGCGCCGGGGGAACTATCCGATCAGAGGGACTCTGTGGTCACACCGCGGAGGCGCATGTATGAACGGCCGTGGACGCGGGCTCAGGCGTCGACCTTGCGGCGCGCCCGTTGTTTAGAGGTCTTCGCGGCCGGAGGCGCCGGCGTCTGATCAGCCGAGGGCCTCTCCGCCTGAGCCCTTCTTCTGGCATCGGACAGAACGGCGGCGGCGTGCTGGAAGGAGATCCCGAGAATGGTGCCGATGTCGCGCGAGGACAGGCCCCTTTCGCCGAGCCGCACGACAGCCTCGACCGTCGCTGAGGTCGAAGCTGACAGAGCGGTTTCCGCGGCCAGACGCTTGGCACGCGCGTCCTCTATGGCCGGCTCATCCTCCGAGTCGAACTCGGCGACGACCTCAACGGTGAAGTCCGCGTCAGTAAGGGTGTCGAAGCGAGTCCGGATCCAGTCACGGGCCATGGCTTCGGCCTGGTCTAGGCGCTTGACCTGGGTGGCTCCGGAGCGACGGAGATCGGGACCGGTGATCTCCAGCATCCACCATGCGCCATCGCGGATCGCGGTCGCGGTGTAGTCCTTCATGATCAGTTCCCCTCTTCCTCGGCTTCCTGTTCGGCCAGGTCGGCAGCGAAATCGCGAAGGATCTTCTTCGCGAGGTTCTCGCCGACCTCCTTGTGCCGGGGCACGATCGCCGTCGCCGACCCGGCGATCCACTTCTCATGGTTCGTTCCGCCGTCCTCCTTGAGCACCAAGCCGGCTTCTTTGGCGATCTGGCGGAGGCGGCGGACGAGGTCGGTGTGTTTCACGAGATTAAGTCTAGGAAGGCGACACTGTCAAGTCAACTCGGTAGACAGATTGACGCCTGGTCAGATCCGTAGATTGAGGAGTCGAAGCTCCTTGAAGCTCCCTGGGGAGATGGAGGCGCGGGCTTGGGGCCTCTGGCGGTTTGGGGGGGTGGGGTTGGCGGAAGGGGTCCGGTGAAGGCGGAAATGTCGAGTGAGTTCCGTCTCGGATCGGGGGGATCGACGATGGCGCATCACCACAAGTCGAACAAGCAGGTCGAAGGGGATCCGGATACCGGGCACAGCAGGGGGATGCCGCTCCGGCCCGACGAGGAGGAGCTCGTCGAGCGGACGCAGGTGGACCGGGCCGTCGCCGGGGTGCCCGGGAAGACCGGGGAGCCGGAGGGCAAGCGGCGCGGTGAGGCCGAGAAGGCGGCTGAGGCGGCGCGCAAGGCCGAGAACGCGGACGACACCGACTTTCCGCCGACCAGCTACGACGGCTGATATTTCGTGACGAAAGGCCGGCCCTTGAAGGGCCGGCCTTTCGTGTGGAGCCGTGTCAGTCGGGGAAGCGGATGACGAGCTTGCCGCGGGTGTGGCCGTCGCGGCTGGTCGCGAACGCCTGGCCGACGTCCTCAAGCCCGTAGATGTCGGCGACGTCCACGGTCAGGACGTCGCTGTCGGCGAGCGCCGCCAGATACGTCAGCGCAGCCCCGTCGGGACGCACCCAGACCAGCTCGCCGCCCGCCTCGGCGACCTTCGGATCGACCGTGGAGACCTGCCGTCCGCCCGGCGCGAGGAGCTGCGCGGTGGTGTCGGTCAGCCCGCCGACCAGGTCGACGACCGCGGTGACCCCGTCGGGCGCCAGCTCCCGCACCCGCTCCACCAGGCCGTCGCCGTAGGAGATCGGCTCCCCGCCCAGCGCCGCGACGTACGCGTGGTTCTTCGGCGACGCCGTGCCGATCACCCGGGCGCCGCGGTGCCGGGCGAGCTGGACGGCCATGCTGCCGACCCCGCCCGAGGCCGCGTAGATCAGGACGGTGTCCTTGGCGTCGACGGCCAGCCGGTCCAGACAGCGCAGCGCGGTCAGCCCGGCCAGCGGCAGCGCGCCCGCCTGCTCCCACGTGAAGCTGGTGGGTTTGCCGGCGGCCGCCCGGACGGGCACCGTGACGAGCTCCGCGAACGTCCCGCCGTGGATGTCGTCCTTGCGGGCATAGGCGATGACCTCGTCACCGACCGAGAACTCCGGGGTGTCGGGGCCGACGGCCTTGACCACTCCGGCGACGTCCCAGCCGGGGACCACCGGGAACACGGCGTCCATCATGGGGTCGAGCCCGCCGGCCATGACCTTCCAGTCGACGGGGTTCACCCCCGCGGCCCGCACCTGGACCAGCAGTTCGGCGGGCCCGAACTTCGGGTCGGGCTGCTCGCCGACCCGCAGGACGGAATCGCCGTAGGAGTCGTAGTAAGCCGCACGCATGAGCCGTCCTTCGGGTCAGAAGCGGAGGACGGCGGCGATACGGCCGGCGTCGGACAGGGAACCGTCGGGGACGAAGGTGATGCGGGCGTCGGAGTTCATCGCCAGCTCGCAGAGTTCGTCGACGGCGTCGTCGAGCACCCGGCCTTCGGTGGAGCCGTCGGGCAGCATCTGGCGGTCGTACTTGCTCTGGGTGGAGTGCTCCGGCAGGAGCTGGTCGTTGAGGATCCGGGCCTGCGGAATGTAGTTCTCCTCGACGACCAGGTGCTCGACCCGCGCCTCGAACGCCATCTTCCAGCACTCCTCCAGCCCCTGGACGTACTTGTGGGCGGAGCGCGCGTGCCCGAGGTCGGCGAGGGCCTGCTTCTGCCGGTCGGCGTGGGCCTGGGCGAGGACGGGGTCGATGAGTTCGAGGAGTTCGGGTGCGGTCGCCGAGTCGTAGCTGCCGTCGACGGAGCCGATGAACGCCTTGGCGACGGGCCCGTCGGCCAGTTCGTGGAAGAACGCCAGATACCGCTGGACGCCGAGGACGATCAGCGGCCGCGGGTCCTGGTGGAGCACCTCGGTGAGGTTCTTCTCGACCTCGTGGAAGAAGTTGCGGTGGTAGTGGGTCTGCCGGTCGCCCTCGATCTGGAACTTCTCGATGGGCAGGTCCGACACGCCCCGGTCTGGCGGCAGCGATTCGCCGTAGTACATCGGGAACAGGGCGTTGGAGACCTGCTCGATGTGGCCGGCGTCGCCGTCCCACAGCCGGGTGGGGCGCTCCGACATGACCAGAACCCAGTAGCGCGGTGTGGTCTCCATCATCGCGACGAGGTCGCGGGTGGCGAAGGTCTGGTCGATGACGACCCGCGGCTCGACGTTGACGTGCGGGAAGCTGAACCCGTGCGCCTCCCCGTCGGGCGCGGCCAGCAGGACGAGCGCGTCGGTGGTGTGCTCGAAGTCGATCTGCCCCGCGGCCTTCTCGAGGTTGTCGAGGACCTCGTCGGCGACGCCATGCGGCAGGTCGAGGGCGCGGAGCCGGTGGGCGGTCTCGTCCATCAGGTTCTTGAGCCGGATCCGGTCCTGCTTGCGATCGGGCCACGTGCGGTGCGTCGGCATGATCAACGAGACGGCCGGATAGGTGCGGGGCCGGCGCAGGCCGGCCAGTTCTTCGGCGTTCACGGGGTCCCCCGACTCCTCGACGTCAGAATCCGGCCTGGCGTGACACAGGCCACACCATGCTCTGTTTCACCGTCCCGCCCCGGCAAAACTCAGAATCGGACACTTGCCCCAAATCATGAGGAAGGCTTGACGTGGTGGCGGCGGAGGATTGGCGTCCGGTGGGCAGATTCGGAATATGAACCTTGAAACCGCGCTCGCGAAGCTCATCGAACACGCGCAGGAAGAACTGCACATTCTTCGCCACCGCGACCAGGAGAAGGCGAACAACGCCAAGCACGGCCACGACGAGAAGATGCTCATGGAGTCGGCGCAGAAGCTCGACGGCTACGCCAAGGAAGTCCTGATGCTGCACGACACGCAGCTGCCCCGCCGCGACCGCTGATCCTGCTCAGGCCCGCCGCTCCGCGCGGCGGGCCTGGACTCCGGCGTCGGTGCAGAAACCGGCCCGGGAACGCTTGAGCGCGAGCAGCCCCACCAGCAGCCCCGCGGCGTCGACGACGGCCAGCCGGCGCCGCTCCTGGTCGATCATCCGCTGCCACACCCCGGTCAGATCGGCGGCGGGACGGGTGGTGCGCCCGTCGAGCCCGCCCAGCGGCAGCGCGGGATCCGACGGCTTCGCCTCGGCCAGGTCGGCCCGCTCGACGACGGCGAGCAGCCGCAGGCCGGGGCCGACCAGCAGCGCCGCGTGGACGTGGTCGTCCAGGAAGAGGGTCTGGAGTTCGCCGGCCGTGACGTGCGGGCCGTGCAGCTTGGGCCGGCGGAGCATCGCGTCCGCGACGGTCCGGCCGGCCGGCGAGGTCTGCTCCATGAACGTCTGCTCCATCGGCTACCGCTCCGTACGGCCGATGGTAGCCCCCGCGTGATCGGCGATCGCGGCGACCACGTCCTGGCGGGTGGTGATCTCGGGGAACTGGACGAGCCACCAGGTGGCGCCCGCCGCGCGGAACGGTTCGGGGTCGGCGTGCTGGAGACCGCTGACGGCCACCTCGAACCCGGTCAGATCGCCCCGGTGGCTCGCGATGATCGCGAGCATTTCGCGGAGCCCGTCGGGGGTGGTTTCGGGGCAGAGGCCGTCGAAGCGGGCGGCGCGGCGGAGCGGGCCCTGATGGATCGTCTGGGCGGCCACCCAGACCGGGATCCGGGGCCGCTGGATGGGGCGCGGCAGGAACCGGAGGCCGCCTTCGGCCCGGAAGTGCGGGCCGTGATGGTCGACGGGCTCGCCCGACCACATCTGGCAGAGCAGATCGAGGGATTCGTCCAGCATGGCGGCGCGGATCCTGGGGTCGGTGACCTCGCCGAACCTGGCCAGCTCGCCGTGGTCGTCGCCGCCGAGCCCGACCCCGAGCACCAGCCTGCCGTTGCTGAGATGGTCGAGCGCGGCGGTCTGCCGGGCGACGAGCTGCGGGCGGAGCCGCGACAGCGGGGTGATCCGGGTGCCGATCGTGATCCGCTGGGTGCGGGAGGCGATCGCGGCGAGCGCCGTCCAGACGTCCGTGACGGCCAGGTCCGGATGGGCGGGCCTGGCCACGTGATCCCAGAGGAACAGCCCGTCGAACCCGGCGTTCTCCGCCAGTTCGGCCAGGTCGGCGAGGGTGTCGGGGTCGGCCAGCTCGCCGAACGGCGGCAGGTAGAGGGCGTGGCGCATCAGAGCAGCTCCTTGAGATGGGCGCCGGTGCGGCTGCCGTCGGCGGCGGCGATCGCGGCGGGCGGGCCAGCGGCGATGATCCGTCCGCCGGCCGAGCCGCCGCCGGGGCCGAGGTCGATCACGTGGTCGGCGGTCGCCACGACCCGCAGGTCGTGTTCGACCACCACGACCGTCGCGCCGCCGTCGACCAGGTCGTGCAGGCGTTTCATCAGCAGATCGGTGTCGGCGGGGTGCAGCCCGGTGGACGGTTCGTCGAGCAGGTAGAGGGTGTCGTCGAGCCGGCGGCGCTGCAGCTCGGTCGCCAGTTTGATCCGCTGCGCCTCGCCGCCGGACAGTTCGGTCGCGGGCTGGCCGAGCCGCAGATAGCCGAGGCCGACGTCCCGCAGGGCCGCCAGGGCGCGGGCCACGGCCGGGACGTCGGCGAAGAACGGCGCCGCCTCGTCGACGGTCAGCGCGAGGACGTCCGCGATGGTCCTGCCCCGGTAGGCGATCTCGAGGGTTCCGGGGTTGTAGCGGGCGCCGTCGCAGGACGGGCAGGGCGTGTAGGCGTCCGGCAGGAACAGCAGCTCGACCGAGACCTGGCCGTCGCCCTCACAGGTGTCGCAGCGGCCGCCCGGCACGTTGAACGAGAACCGCGACGGGCCGAACCCACGCTCCCGCGCCGTGTCGGTGCCCGCGAACAGTTTGCGGACCGTGTCGAACAGGCCGGTGTAGGTGGCGAGGTTGGAGCGCGGGGTCCGGCCGATCGGCTGCTGGTCCACCCGGACGACCCGGCCGGGCGCGGCGTCGCCGATGGCCTCCAGCAGGCTCGACTTGCCCGACCCCGACACCCCGGTGATCGCGGTGAACGCGCCGAGCGGCACGTCGACGTCCAGGTCGCGCAGATTGTTGCGGTCGGCTCCGCGCAGTTCGAGGAGCCCCGACGGTCGGTGCTTCCGGTATTCCGGGACGATCCGCTGGAACAGGTACCGGCCGGTCACCGAGTCGGGGACGTCGCGGAGCCCGTCGACCGGGCCGCTGTACAGGACCCGGCCGCCGCCCGTCCCCGCGGCGGGCCCCACGTCGACCACCCAGTCGGCCTCACGGACCACGTCGAGGTCGTGTTCGACCAGGCAGACGGTGTTGCCGGAGTCGCGCAGCCGCCGCAGGATGCCCGACAGGGCCGCCGAGTCGGTCGGGTGCAGGCCCGCCGACGGCTCGTCCAGCACGTAGACGACGCCGAACAGGCCGGCGCGGAGCTGGGTGGCGAGCCTGATCCGCTGGAACTCGCCGCTCGACAGGGTCGGTGCGGCCCGGTCCAGGCCGAGGTAGCCGAGGCCCAGCTCGTCGAGGACGTCGATCCGTTCGGCGACGTCGCGGGCCAGCGGGCCGACGGCGCCCGGATCGTCCCGGTAGCCGGTGAGCAGTCGGCCGAGCTCGGCGAGCGGCATCGCGGACAGTTCGACGATGTCCTTGCCCGCGAACGTGACGGCCAGGGCCTCCTGGCAGAGCTTCCGGCCCCCGCACAGCGGGCAGGTCACGCTGGTCATGAACTCTTCGGCCCGCCGCCGGGTCTTCTCGCTGGCCGACGTCGCGAACGACCGCAGCACCAGCCGGGCGGCGCTCATGTACTTGCCCTGGTAGGGGCGTTGGATCCGGCCCGCCTCCCGGACCGGTTCGACCGTCACGACCGGTTCGTCCTCGGTGAACAGGATCCAGTCGCGGTCCTCGGCGGGCAGATCGCGCCAGGGGGCGTCGAGGTCGTAGCCGAGGGTGCGCAGGATGTCGCGGAGGTTCTTGCCCTGCCAGGCGCGCGGCCACGACGCGATCGCGCCGTCGGCGAGGCTCAGTGACGGGTCGGGGACCAGTGACTCCTCGGTCACCTCGTGGACGACGCCCTGCCCTTCACAGCCGGGGCAGGCGCCGACCAGGGTGTTGGGGGAGAAGGCGTCCGAGTAGAGCATCTCCGCGCCGTCGGGGTAGCTGCCGGCGCGGGACATCAGCATCCGCAGCGAGTTCGACACCCGGCTGAGGGTGCCGACCGTCGACCGGGCCGAGGGGACTGAACGCCGCTGGCCGAGCGCCACCGCGGGCGGCAGCCCGCTGATCTCCTCGACGTCGGGGACGGGGAGCTGCTGCACGAGCCGGCGCGCGTACGGGGCGACCGACTCCAGATAGCGGTGCTGCGCCTCCGCGAAGATCGTCCCGAAGGCCAGGGACGACTTGCCCGAACCCGACACGCCGGTGAACGCGACGAGCGCACCGCGCGGCACCGCCACGTCCACCGCCCGAAGGTTGTGGACGCGGGCCCCCGTCACCCGGATGAAGCCGTCATCCCCCATGAGGCCCCTCTACCCGGCGATCTTCACTCCCCGGCAAACTCGCGGCCCTGACCAGGCCAAACGGCGGGTTCAGTGCATCGTGGTGAACCGTGCGTGCAGGGCGCGGAGCTCGCGGAGCCGCCGTTCGTAGGTCGCGCCGAGCACCAGCAGCAGGAGCCCTGCGGCGGCGATCGGGATCCAGCGGGGGAGCAGCCCGGCGAGCTGCGCGACGTGCGGGGCCAGCTCGTGCGCCACGTCCAGGAGGAGGGTGACGCCGCCGAGCAGGGCCGGGGCCTGGAGCCGGTGGCGCAGGCCGAACAGTGTGATCGCGAGGGCGGCGACGCCCAGCAGGAGGGGGCGCTGCCAGCCGGGCTCGTCCCAGACCATCAGCAGGCTCGGCAGCAGGGTGATCGTGAGGGCGGGGCCGTACGCCGCCCACGAGGAGGCCAGACGTCCGCGCCACAGGTAGCCGAGGAGCAGGCCGCCCGCGGTGACGGGGATCGTGAACACCTCAGGCGGGGTCGGCCAGGACGCCAGCTCGGCGACCGCCCCGCACAGCCCGCCCGAGACGAGCACCGCCGCGACCGCGGCGACGGTGTTGGTCCTGACCAGGGCGGCGAGTGCCGTGCAGAGCAGGAACACGACCGAGAGCGTCACGACCGTCGCGGTCTCGTCGTCGAAGGACCAGCCGATCGCGATCACGGCGGCGCCGAGCGCGGCGAGCGTGGCCCGCCGGTCGAACAGCGCCGTCTCGGCGCGCAGTTCGTCCGGTTCGACCAGATAGGCCAGGGCGAACAGCGCCGCCGTCACGCTCAACTGGACGGACAGGGCGGTGGCGAGCCCGAGCCCGGCGATCGAGGGCACCGCCGAGATCGCTACGGCCGTCACGACGACCCCGCCGACGAGCTTCCGGGCCGAGAACAGCAGGGCCGCGACAGCCCCGAGGACGATCAGGCCCTGCACCGGGACGTCGGGGTCGTCGACGCCCGCCAGGGCGGGTGCGACGGTGCCGAGCGTCCACAGCACCGGCGGGCCGAGCACCAGCAGCCCGGCGACGCGCGATCCGGCCCTGAACCGTCCCGGAACGGCCGCGGCACCCGCCACGACCAGCGCCGCGGGC
>NZ_BAAGZI010000101.1:0-17125 GCF_054778695.1 Actinocorallia lasiicapitis | reverse complement strand
CGCTGGTGCTGCTCGGGGTGGCCGCGCAGACGGCGCGGTCGGCGTTCCGGGAGCGGTCGGAGCGGGACGTGCCGCTGCTGACGAGCCCGGTCCGCGCGTTCGGGGCGCTGCTCGGGCTGACGATCCTCAACCCGGCGACCGTCGTGTACTTCGCGGCGCTGGTGCTGGGCCGTCAGGGCGAGGACGCCCTGACGGGCTGGGAGCGTCCGGTGTTCGCCCTGTCGGCTTTCGCGGCGTCGCTGAGCTGGCAGCTCGCGCTGGCCGGGTGCGGTTCGCTGGCCGGCAAGGCGCTGACCGGCGGCCGCGCCCGGCTCGCCACCTCCCTGACCGCCGCCGCGATCATCGCGGTGCTGGCGGTGGTGCTGCTCGTCTAGATCCGGGCGAGTTCCGCGCCGAGGAGGTCGAGGCCCATCGGGCCCAGGCGCAGGGCGGCCGAGTGGAACTCCTTCAGGTCGAACGCGGCGCCGTGGCGGGCGCGGGAGGACTCCCGGCCGTCCAGCCAGACCTTCTCGCCGAGCTTGTAGGCGATGGCCTGTCCCGGCAGCCCGAGGTAGCGGTCTACCTCGGAGGCGATGACCTCGTCGTTGTCGGGGCTGTGCAGCCGGAAGAACTCGACCGCGAGCTCCCTGGTCCAGCGTTCGCCGTCGTGGAACCCCGCGCCGTCGGGGACGGTCAGCCCGAGATGCAGGCCGATGTCGAGGATCACCCGGATGGTGCGGATCTGACGGCCGCCGAACAGCAGCCCGAGCCGGTGCCCGGGGTCGGGATAGAAGCCGAGCTCGTCCATCAGCCGTTCGGCGTACAGGCCCCACCCTTCGGCGTAGCCGGGGTGCAGTTCGCTGGAGACCCGCTGGAAGCGGTGCAGCGACGGCTCCAGGATGGTCGCGCCGAGCTGGAGATGGTGGCCGGGCACCCCCTCGTGGTACATGATCGCCGGGACGGGCCAGGTCTTCATTTCGGTGCCTTGGTTGGCGTACCAGACCTGGCCGGGACGGCTCAGATCCTCGGCGGGGGCCAGGTAGTAGATGCCGGCGCCGGTCGGCGGGATCCGGCAGTCGATCCGGCGGAGGGCGTCCGGGACGTCGAAGTGCGCGCCGTCGACGTCGGCGATGGCCCGTTCGGCGAACTCCTGGATCCAGGCGCGGAACGGCTCGCCCGAGCCGACGCGGTGGCGGGGGTCGGCGTAGAGCGCGGCGACGGCGTCGGCGACGGTGCCGCCGGACACGATCTCCCCAGCGACCTGCGCCATCTCGGTCTCGAGGGCGGCCAGTTCGCGCCATGCCCAGGCGTAGACGGCCTCCAGATCGAGGGTGGTGCCGAGGAAGTTCCGGACGCCGAGCGCGTACAGGTCGCGGCCGACTCCGTCCCGGTCGGGGGCGTGCGGGGCGAGCTCGCGGGTCAGGAACCGCCCGTAGTCCGCGCTCGCCTCGGCGGCTGCTTGCGCGGCCTTCTCCAGCCCGGGGCCCGTGCCGAGACCGCGCAGGTAGGCGGCCGAGGCGCCGGCCTGACGTGCGGTCAGCTCGACCAGCCGGCGGGACGCGGACCGGCCTTCCGACCTGGCCTTGAGATGGGACAGGCGCAGCCCGTCCAGGGCGGCGGGGAACCGCTCCAGCCGGGAGCGCAGATCGTCCCCGGGGGTCGCGTCGCCCTGGTCGAGCACCTCCACGGACTGGCGGAGCCGCTGGAACGGGCCGTCGACATGGGAGAAGTCGTAGTCGTGGGCGTGGGCCTCGCCGAGGGCGGCGAAGGTCTCCAGCTTGTCGCGCAGGACGGCCGCGCCACGCCGGTCGGCGTCGTCGCGCACCGGGGCGGCGGCCAGCTCGGCGAGGGTGCGGCGGGTGAGGTCGGCGAGGGCGGCGTAGCCGTCGGGGCTGTAGTCGGTGAGGGCGTGGTCCTGGCCGGCGATCCCGGCGAAGGCCGCCAGCGAGGGGTCGGCCTCGGCGAGTGCGGTGACGTACCGGTCGGACAGCTCGGCGATCTCGGTCATCCGCCCACGCTACAAGATCACCCGACGGGGTCAGAGTTCGCCGTCGGGGTCGCCTCCGGGGCCGCCGGTCTCGGGCCCGTTCGGCCCGTCGGGCTCACCGCCCTCACCGCCGCTCGCCTTCGGTGAACCGCTGTCCTGTGTTGGCCGCGGCGAGTTGGGACTGCCGGAGCCCGAGGACGGGTTCGGCGAGGCGCTCCCCGAACCGTCGGGCCCCTCCTCGCTGGAGGACTCCGACGGGCTGGCCGAACCGCCCGTCGCCGAGATGCTCGACGGCGGGCCACCGCCCTCCTGCGGCCGGAGCGGATCCTCCGGCTGGCACGCGAACAGCAGCGCGAGCATCCCGCCCAGCAGCACCGCCAGCAGCAGCAGCGTGACCAGCGCCGGGATCACTCCCCGCGGACGTTCACCCTTGGGCACCACCAGCGGCCCCGACCGTCCGGACGGGAACGCCGGATCCTCCACCCCGGCCCAGTACGGCAGGAACTGCGGGCCGCGCGCCCGCCCGTGCAGCAGCACAGGACCGAGGGTCCGGGCGAGCCCGGGGCCCCCGGCCGCCCAGGGCTCCGTCGACCCGGTGTCCGCGGCCACGATCGGCCCGTCGAAATCCCGGACGGCCGCCGCGAACCGGTCCCGAGCCGCGGCGTCCGAAGCCGCGCCCCTGGTCAGCACCACCACTTCCAGCGGCGCCCCCGCCGGATCGAACGCGGAGTACACCACCCCCGCGGGCGAGGCGAACGACCTGGCCGTCAGACGGAACGGCCCCAACAACGGCACGGACATGCCTCGACCCTAGATCACCCAACCCCCGTGTCACCCCCGACCGGCCGGGTAGGTGTTCTAAGGTCGGGAGAGCAGATCCTGACTTTTGGGGGGCGAAGGGACTCGATGAGCATCGCGGAGCATGAAGCCGGGTCCTCGGGCGCGCTGTTGGAGCAGACGCTCAGCGAGGTGCGCAAGGTGATCGTGGGCCAGGAGCACATGGTCGAGCGGCTGGTCGTGGCGCTGGTCGCGGGCGGGCACTGCCTGCTGGAAGGCGTGCCCGGAGTCGCGAAGACCCTCGCGGTGTCGTCGCTCGCCCAGGTGACGGGCGGCAGTTTCGCCCGCATCCAGTTCACGCCCGACCTGGTGCCCTCCGACATCGTCGGCACCCGGATCTACCGGCCGTCCAGCGAGAAGTTCGACGTGGAGCTCGGCCCGGTGTTCGCGAACTTCGTCCTCGCCGACGAGATCAACCGCGCGCCCGCCAAGGTCCAGTCGGCGCTGCTGGAGGTGATGGCCGAAGGGCAGGTGTCGCTGGCCGGGCAGACCTACCGGCTGCCCAGCCCGTTCATCGTGCTGGCCACCCAGAACCCGATCGAGTCCGAAGGCGTCTACCCGCTGCCCGAGGCGCAGCGCGACCGCTTCCTGATGAAGATCAACGTCGCTTATCCGGACGCGCACGACGAGCTGGCGATCCTGCGCCGGATGAGCGTCGACCCGCCGTCGCCCCGCCAGGTCCTCGACCCCGATCTGCTGCTGGGGCTCCAGCGGGCCGCCGAACGGATCACGGTCCATGAGCTGGTCGCCGACTACATCGTGCGGCTGGTGATGTCGACGCGGCAGCCGGCCGCCTACCGGATGCCCGATCTGGCGCCGCTGATCGAGATCGGCGCCAGCCCGCGCGCCACCCTCGGCCTGGTGGCCTCGGCGCGGGCGCTGGCGCTGCTGCGCGGCCGTGAGTTCGTGCTGCCCGAGGACGTCCGCGACGTCGCCCGGGAGGTCCTCACCCACCGGATCGTGCTCAGTTTCGACGCCGTCGCCGACGGGGTGGACGGCGGCGAGCTCGTCGACCGGATCCTCGCCTGCGTGCCGCCGCCCCGCGTGGTGTGGAACCACGGGACGGCCTGATGGTCCGGATCCCCGAGGACCGGCTGCGCCGGCTCGAACTGAAGATCGTCGGCAAGCTGGACGGCCTGCTCGGCGGCGAACACCTGGGGCTGCTGCCCGGGCCCGGCACGGAGTTCGCCGAGTCGCGGATCTACCAGCCGGGCGAGGACGACGTCCGGCACATGGACTGGTCGGTGACGGCCCGCACGGCCGTCCCGCACGTCCGGGATCTGATCGCCGACCACGAGCTGGAGGCGTGGGCGCTGATCGACCTGACCCCGTCGATGGACTTCGGCACGACCGAGATGCCCAAACGGGATCTGGCCGTCGCGGCGCTGGCGGCCGTCGGGTTCACCGCGACCAAGCTGGGCGACCGGGTCGGCGCCTATCTGATGTGCGCGGGCGGGCTGCGCCGGCGTCCCGCGCGGCCGGGCCGCGCCGGGATCTACGCGCTGCTGCGCGAGGTGCAGAACGCCCCGATGGAGAAGGGCCCGATCAGCCTGGCCGAAGCGATCACCGCGCTGGACCGCGGGCAGCGCCGCCGCGGGCTGCGGGTGGTGATCAGCGACTTCCTCGACCAGTCCGACTGGTCGCCGGCGATGCGCAGGATGGGCGCGCGCCACCAGACCCTGGCCGTCGAGATCATCGACCCCCGGGAGCTGGAGCTGCCGCCCGGCGGGCTGGTCGAGCTGACCGACCCCGAGACCGGAACCGTGAGTGAGATCATGCTTTCCCCGCGCGTCGCCGACGCCTACAACCGCGCCGCCGCCGCGCAGCGCGAGCAGACCGCGCAGACCCTGAAACGGCTCGGCGTCCCGCACCTGGTGCTGCGGACCGACCGCGACTGGGTCGCCGACATCGCCAGGTTCGCCCTGCGCCGCCGCAGGATCGGGAGCCGCGCATGAGTTTCGACAGCCCGATCAGGCTCTGGCTGCTGCTGCTGGTGCCGCTGCTGGCCGTGATCTATCTGCTGGTGCAGCAGCGGAGCCGCAAGTTCGCGATCCGCTTCACCAACATGCCGGTGCTGGCGGCGGTCGCGCCGCGGCGGGGCGCGTGGCGCAAGCACGTCAGCGCGGCGCTGTTCCTGGCGCTGCTGACGACGCTGGTGTTCGGGTTCGCCAACCCGTCCGCGCCGGTGAAGGTGCCGCGCGAGCGGGCGACCATCATGGTGGCGATCGACGTGTCGCTGTCGATGATGGCGACCGACGTCAAACCGAGCCGGTTCGACGCGGCGAAGTCCTCGGCGAAGGCGTTCATCAAGAGCCTGCCGCCGCGGTTCAACGTCGGTCTGGTCGCGTTCGCGGGCAACGCCAACGTGGTGACCTCGCCGTCCGCGAACCGGGCGGACGCGATCAGCGCCGTCGACACCCTCCAGCTCGAACGCCGCACCGCCATCGGCGAGGCCGTCTTCGCGTGCCTGCAGTCGATCCGCTCGTTCGACGCCGGCAACGGCGACGACCCGCCGCCCGCCCACATCGTGCTGCTGTCGGACGGCGACAACACCTACGGCCGTTCCCTGCCCGAGGCGATCAACGCGGCGAGGACCGCGAAGGTCCCGGTCTCGACGATCGCGTTCGGCACCCCGTACGGCACCGTGACGATCGAGGGCGAGACCACGACCGTCGACGTCAACAAACCGGCGCTCAAGCTGCTGGCCGTCCAGACCGACGGCAAGGCCTACGAGGCCGAGGACAGCGGCGAACTGTCGGACGTCTACCGCAACATCGGCACCTCGCTGGGTTTCCGGGTCGAGCAGAAGGACGTGTCGGGCTGGTTCCTCGGCATCGGCCTGATCCTGGCCGTCCTGACCGGCGGCCTGTCCCTCCTGTGGTTCTCGCGTCTTCCGTGAGCACTAGGCTTGGCGGACGTGGGGGATCATTACTTTTCGGCTGAGCCGGGTGCTGCGAGCAGGCCGTCGACCGTTGACCTGGTGCTGACGGATCTGCATTTCCGGTTGGAGACCGATCGGGGGATGTTCTCCCCCGACAAGGTCGACGCGGGCACGCGGATCCTGCTGGACAGCGTGCCCCGGCCGCCCCGTGAGGGCAATCTGCTCGATCTGGGGTGCGGGTACGGTCCGATCGCCCTGACCCTCGCGGCGCGGGCGCCGGAGGCGACCGTCTACGGGGTGGACGTCAACCAGCGGGCCCTGTCGCTCGCGGAGCGGAACGCCGAGACCGCCCGCCTTAACAATGTAAGGTTCGGGTTGACCGAGCAGATCCCGGCCGACGTCCGGTTCGCCGCGATCTGGTCGAACCCGCCGATCCGGATCGGCAAGCAGGCCCTGCACGATCTGCTGACCCTCTGGCTGCCGCGGCTGGAGCCCGGCGGCCTCGCCCACCTCGTGGTGCAGAAGCACCTGGGCAGCGACTCCCTCCAGCGCTGGCTCACCGACCAGGGCTGGTCCACCACCCGGCTGGCCAGCCGCTCGTCCTACCGCATCCTGGAGGTCCAGGCCCGTGAACGCTGAGAACCCGCGCCGGCAACTGCGCGCCACCGACGTCAAGCGGCTGAACCGCACCTGGCGGCGGAACACCGAGGGGCGGCTCGCCCTGCTGGTGGAGTCGGTGACCCAGCCGTTCAACATCGGGTCGATCTTCCGGACGGCCGCGGTGTTCGGCGTCGAGAAGCTGTGGCTGTCGGGCAACGCCACCGAACCGACCCACCCCAACGCGCAGAAGACGGCGCTCGGCACCGACCGGCTGGTGCCGTGGGAGCACGCCGGGACGTCCGTGGAGGCCGTCAAACTGGCGAAGGCCGCCGGGTTCAAGGTCGTCGCCCTGGAGCTGACGACGGACGCCGTGCCGCTGCACGAAGCCGCCCTGGAAGGCGACATCTGCCTGGCCGTCGGCGGCGAGGACCACGGCTGCTCCCCCGCCCTGCTCGCCGCCAGCGACGCCGTCGCCTACATCCCGCAGATCGGGCGGGTCGGCTCGCTGAACGTGGCCGTGGCGACGGCCGTCGCCCTCGCGGAGATCCGGCGCCGCGAGTGGGCCGGGCGGCCCTCCTGAGGGCTGCATACTGGGGAAGGTGCGTTATGCCTTCCTCGACCACGACGGCCCCTTGGCGTTCGCCCACCGCGGCGGAGCGCTGGGCGCCCCCGAGAACTCGCTGACCGCCTTCCAGCGCGCCGTCGACCTCGGCTACCGGTACATCGAGACCGACGCCCAGGCCACCGCCGACGGCGTCCTGCTCGCCTTCCACGACCAGAGCCTCGGCCGGGTCACCGACCGGCGCGGCAAGGTGGCGCGGCTGCCCTACCGCGAGGTCGCCGAGGCCAGGATCGGCGGCACCGAGCCGATCCCGCTGCTGGAGGACGTGCTCGGCCAGTTCCCGCAGATCCGCTTCAACATCGACATCAAGGACGAACCGGCGCTGGCGCCGCTGCTGGACGTCCTGCACCGGACCAAGGCGTGGGACCGGGTCTGCGTCACCTCGTTCTCCTCGCGGCGGCTCGCCCAGTTGCGGGCGCGGGCGCCGCTGTACACCGACGAGCCGGTCTGCACGGCGCTGGGGCCGTCCGGGATCGCGGCGCTGCGCGTCGGCGGGGCGCTGGCCCGCGCGGCCGCCGAGGGGGTCGCCTGCGCGCAGATCCCCTACAACCTGGGCCCGCTGCCCTTCGCGACCGCCGAGTTCGTCGGCCGCGCGCACGCCCACGGCCTGGCCGTCCACGCCTGGACGGTCAACGATCCGTCGATCATGGAGCGGCTGCTCGACGCCGGGGTGGACGGGATCATGACCGACGATCTGCTCGCGTTGCGGAAGACCCTGACCGGACGCGGCCTCTGGAACGACGGCGCGGCCTAACTCAGAGGGTTCAAAGCGTGATCCTGCGGGAATCTTGTAGCGGTATCCAGCGTTGGGCAAGGCAGAACCGCAAGCCGTCTGGGAGGCGTTTGACGATGGCAGAGCGCGCACTTCGCGGCACACGGCTCGGAGCCACGAGCTACGAGAACGACCGTAACACCGACCTGGCCCCCCGCCAGGAAGTCGACTACACCTGCCCGAAGGGCCACCAGTTCACCGTCACCCTCGCCACCGAGGTGGAGGTGCCGATGACCTGGGACTGCCGGAACTGCGGCTCACCCGCCCTGCTGATGGACGGTGAGGTTCCGGTGGCCAAGAAGGGCAAGCCACCGCGCACGCACTGGGACATGCTCCTGGAGCGGCGCAGCATCGAGGACCTGGAGGAGGTTCTCGCCGAACGGCTCGCGATCCTGCGGTCGGGGCGGCGCAAGTCCGCCTGAACGACCGTCAGGATCTTGGGGGCCCGTGCCGAGCACGGGCCCTCACGCTTTTCCGTCGCGCTCCTCGGTGACGACCTCGCCGTGGATGACCTCGCCCTGGACCACGGGGCCCTGGTCGGCGAAACCGTCCGGGAAGATCATCGGCGGGGCCGCGACCTTGATCCGGCGCGACGCCCACGCCAGCAGCGCGCCCCGCACCAGCGGGCGGGTGAACGGCAGGACGCACAGGAAACCGAACAGGTCGGAGACGAAACCCGGCGTCAGCAGGAGCACCCCGCCGATGAGGATCAGGGCGGCGTCGGCCAGTTCGCGGTCGGGCATCCGGCCGGACGTCAGGGTCTGCGACAGCTTCCGCCAGGCGCGGCGGCCCTCGCGTTTGACGATCCACGCGCCGAGAAGGCTCTCGGCCAGCAGCAGCAGGACGGTCTCCCAGCCGCCGATCACCTGCCCGACCTGGATGATCACATAGATCTCCACGACGGGCAGGACCAGGAACGCCAGGAAGAGAAAGACCGGGAGCATGGTCCCATCATGCACGGCGAAGCGGCCGTTCATCCCGATCATGGGTGTGAGCTGGAACAACGCTGACGGCCACCCCGGATCGCTCACGTATTGACAATGCGACATGTTCCGATAAGTTTGGGCGCTGGCCAAGTCCCGGAAGGGCCCGGCACATCCATTAGACAACGGACGGCGCTCCCACGGCCTGTGGGAACCCGTACGGCCCGACGGATGTGCCGGGCCCTCTTCCGTTCGCAGCCCTGTCATACAGCCGATACCGTGCTTCAAACGGCGGCACGGAACAGCGGGAGACGGTGTTGACGCAGGACACGGTGGTGGCGGGCGATCCGGCGGAGGCCGTCAGCCGGCGGCGCTCCCCCTGGTTGAGGGCCGCGGCCGCCGCTGCCGCCGGTCTCGTGCTGTACCTCGCGTTCCCGCCCAGCCCGCTCGGCCCGTCCGAGGGCACCACCGACTCGCTGTGGCCGCTGGCCCCCGTCGGGGTGGCGCTGCTCACCCTGGTGCTGCGGGGCGTCAGGGCCCGGTTCGCGGCGCTGCTCGGGCTGATCGCCGGACTCTGCTTCTTCGTCCCGGTACTGCCGGGCCTGCGGCCCATCGGCACCGACGTCTGGATAGCCCTGAGCGTCACCGAGGCGCTCTACTTCGCGCCGATGGCGGCGGCCATGGCAGCCGTCTCCAGGACCCGGCTGTGGCCCCTCTGGACGGCCGGACTCTGGATCACCCAGGAGCTGTTCAGGGGACGGGTGCCGCTCGGCGGCTTCCCCTGGGCGCGGCTCGCCTTCTCCCAGACCGACACCCCGCTCACCGGCTACGCCTCGCTCGGCGGGGCGCCGCTGGTCAGCTTTATGACCGCGCTGATCGGCACGCTGCTGGCGTACGCGATCGTCAAGCACAGCAAGCGGGCGACCGCGCTCGGGCTCGCCGGGGCCGTCGCGATCACCTTCGCCGGGCTGATGATCCCCAAGGACGGCGGGACGGGCGGCCGGCAGATCACCGTCGCGGTGATCCAGGGGAACGTGCCGCGCGCCGGTCTCGACTTCCTCGGGCAGCGGGCCGCCGTCCTCACCAACCACGTCAACGAGACCAAGCGGCTGGCCGCCCAGGTGCGGGCCGGGCAGGTGCCCAGGCCCGATCTGGTGGTCTGGCCGGAGAACGCCTCCGACCTCGACCCGTACGAGGATCCGGAGGCGCGGACGCTGATCGACGGGGCCGTCAAGGACGTCGGGGTGCCGGTGCTGGTCGGGGCGCTGACCGACACCCCGGACGGCGAGCAGGTCGAGAACCGCGGCATCGTCTGGGACCCGGTCACCGGGCCCGGCCAGTGGTACACCAAACGGCATCCGGTGCCGTTCGGGGAGTACATCCCCTTCCGGTCGGTCCTCACCAAGTTCATCGCGCGGCTCGACCGGGTGCCCCGGGACTTCGCACGCGGCGACCAGGGCAACGTCATGAACGTCGGCGGGGTCGACGTCGGGGACGTGATCTGCTTCGAGGTCGCCTACGACGGGATCGTCCGGGACGCCGCCCGGGGCGATCTGCTGGTCGTCCAGACCAACAACGCCACCTACGGGCGGACCAGCCTGCCGTGGCAGCAGCTCGCGATGAGCCGGCTGCGGGCCGTCGAGCACGACAGGACCGTGCTGGTGGCGGCCACCAGCGGGGTCAGCGCGATCATCACTCCGGACGGGCTGCTGGTAAAGCAATCCCGTGAGTTCACCCCGGACATCCAGGTCTCCACGGTTCCCGTCCGCACGGGCACTACGATCAGTGACCATCTCGGCGGTGTCCCCGAATGGCTTCTGGCGTTCGCGGGCATTCTCGGACTCATCATTGCAATGCGCGCCCGACGGACCCCCGCGGAGGACGACGCCTAAGGGAGGGCGACATGGACGAGCTCGGCAGGACCGTTGTGATCATTCCGACCTACAACGAGCGCACCAACCTGCCTCTGATCGTCGAGCGCGTCCGCAGGGCCGTCCCGGCGGCCGACGTCCTGGTCGTCGACGACAACAGCCCGGACGGCACGGGGGTGCTGGCCGACGAGATGGCGGCCGCCGACCGGCAGGTCCAGGTGCTGCACAGGACCGCGAAGGACGGGCTGGGCGCCGCCTACATCGCGGGGTTCCGGTGGGCGCTCGCCGAGGGCTACGACGTCATGGTCGAGATGGACGCCGACGGCTCCCACCAGCCCGAGCAGCTCCCCGATCTGCTCGACGCGCTCCGGACGGCCGATCTGGTGCTGGGCGCCCGCTGGATCCCGGGCGGCAAGGCCGTCGACTGGCCGAAGAGCCGTGAGGCGATCTCCCGGATCGGCAACGCCTACGCCCGTTTCATGCTCCGTTTCCCGCTGCACGACTCGACGGGCGGTTTCCGGGCGTTCCGCCGCGGCACTCTGGAGAAGCTCGACCTCGACTCGGTCGACTCCCGCGGCTACTGCTTCCAGATCGACCTGGCCCTGCGCACCCACAAGGCGGGCCTGCGCATCACCGAAGTCCCCATCACTTTCACCGACCGCGTCCACGGCACCAGCAAGATGTCCCAGTCCATCGTCGCCGAAGCCATGCTCCGCGTCACCCAATGGGGCCTCACCTCCCGCCTCCGCCGCTGACCCCCACCCGCTAGGTTGCCCCCTGCGCATCGCGGTGGTCACCGGCCTCGGCGCGCCTGACGACGTAGCCGCCGCCTCCTACCTGACGGGCCAGATCATCGGGCTCGACGGCGGTGCCGTCCTCGCCCGCTGACCTGGGCCGACGGGAGCCGCGCGTTTCCTGGAGCGCAGTCGGCGCGGCGACGCGCGGCCTCGGCGTGCCGGGAAAGGTGGGAGGTGGCGCGTAAGAATGCGCGGTCGCGGCGCATTACTCAGGAACGCACCTGAGGAAAGGGGATGACTTGGATACCGCGGAGCGCTTCACCGCCCTGTACGACGCCTGTCATCCGCGGGTCTTCGCCTACGCGGTGACCTTGGCGGGCCGGGATCTCGCCGAGGAGATCGCGGGCGAGACCTTCTGTATCGCGTGGCGGCGTTTCGGCGACCTGCCCGATCCGCCGCTGCCGTGGCTGCTGGGGATCGCGCGCAACGAGGCGAGGCGGAACTTCCGGGCCGAGGCCCGGCAGGTGTCGCTGGCACGCGAGCTGCGCGGCTGGGCCGGCCCGATCGGGGACGTCGGCGACCAGGTCGCCGACCGGGCCGACCTGCTGCACCGCTTGGCGGCCCTGTCCGGAACGGACCGCGAGGCCCTGACCCTGGTCGCTTGGCATGGCCTGACGGCCGCCGAGGCGGCCCGGGTCGTCGGCTGCTCCAAGGCGGCCTTCTTCGTCCGTCTGCACCGGGCCCGTCAACGGCTGGCGAAGTCGGACGTGCGGCCGCGCACCCGGCTGATCCCCGAGGCCACCTGATGCCCGCTCGATCCGGGAGGACCCCGATGACCGACGATCTGCTGCGGGCGCTCACCGCTGCCCGTCCCGACCTCGAACCCGCCCCCGACCAGGGCCGCCGTGAACGGGACCTGGCCCGCGCCCTGACGGGCGGTGCGGACCGTCCGCCCGCCCCGAGAACCCGGCGTGGCCGCCTGCGGTGGCCCGTCCTCGCTTCGGGGGTCGTCGCGGCGGGCGCGGCCGTGGCCTTCGTGGCCTCGACCGGTACCGCGCCGACGGCACCGTCCGCCCCGCCGCCGACGGAGGCGGCCGTCCCGATGTCGGCCCGGGAGATCCTGCTGGCGGCGGGGGCGTCCTCGCTGAGGGCCCCGGCGGGGAAGGGCGACTACCTGTACACGCACTGGATCTCCGGACGGCAGCTCTCCATCCCCGGCAAGGCCTACCTGCTGGACAGCCGGATGGAGCAGGAGATGTGGCGGGCGAAGAAACCCGGCCATCACCAATACATGATCAACCGCGAGCTCGGAACGACCCTGGCGTCGCCCGCCGACGAGCAGAAGTGGATCGCCGACGGCTCACCCCGCAGGTGGACGTTCAAGGTCCCGCCCTTCACCACGCCGCGCGGCGAGGTCACCCGGCCCGACGGGCCGACACGGCTGAAACTCGAACCGCCCGCCGCGAAGCCGGACGTCTGGCGGCACGTGTCGGACTTCGGTGCCGGATACATCGGTTCCCATCTGGCGACGCCCGAACTGCTCGCGAGTCTCCCGACGGATCCGAAAGCGCTCTACGACCGGCTCTGGCGCGAACTGAACCGGCAGGCCGACGCCGCACCCAAGGAGAACCGGGTCGACCCGGCCGAACGTCAGTACCTGTTCTCCTGGGACATGTTCTCCTGGGGCGTCGACCTGATCGCCCGGCTGCCCGTCTCCCCCGCCCTGCGCTCGGCCGCCTTCGGGATGCTCTCCCACATCCCGACCGTCGAGTCCAGGGGCGAGATGAGCGACCCGCTCGGCCGCAAGGGCCAGGCGATCGCGCTGCCGGACCGGACCGCCATGTACGACATCGACCACGGCAGGTTCCGTCCCATCGGCACCCGCTCCGACTCCCTCCTGATCATCGACCCCGCTTCGGGCCGCGCCCTGGCCATGATCGACGAGCTGACGAAGCCGGTCTGGCCGCCGTCGGACAAGCCCGGCCAGTGGCGCTCCTACGAGATCTTCAAAGACACCCGCTGGATCCCCGCCCTCCCCCTGAACCGCCTCGAACACGCCAAACCCTCCCGCTGACCGAACAGGGCCCCGGCACCTCGAGAGGTTGCCGGGGCCCGCGTTCGAAAGCTGGAGGGCTACTTGACGGCGCCGGAGGTGAGGCCGGACTGGATCTGGCGTTGGAAGATGATGTAGATGAAGATGACGGGGACGATGGCCAGGGTGAGGGCGGCGTAGAGGCCGGACCAGTCGGCGTCGGCGCCCGCGTTGGTGTTGATCTGGGCGATGCCGACGGTCAGGGGGGACTTGTTGGGGTCGCCCGAGAGCAGGACCAGCGGGAGGAGGTACTGGTTCCACTGGCCGATCACGTTGAAGATCGCGATGGAGATCAGGCCGGGCTTGGCCATCGGCATCATGACCCGGAAGAAGACCTTCACATGGCCCGCGCCGTCCATCATCGCGGCCTCGGCGACCGAGTTCGGCAGCGTCTTGAAGAACGCGGCCAGGAAGAAGACCGTGAACGGCAGCGAGTAGGCGATGTACACCAGGATGATGCCGTGGTAGCTGAACAGCATGTTCATCTGCTTCAGCTGGGTGAACAGCGGCACCAGGGCGAGGAAGACCGGGAAGGTCATGCCCGACACGAACATCAGGTAGATCGCGCGGTTTCCGCGGAACTGGTAGCGCGCCAGCACGTAGGCGGCCATCGAGCCGAGCAGCATCGTGCCGGCGGTGCCGAACCCGACGATGATGACGGTGTTCAGCATGTAGCGGCCGATGTGGGCGGTCGTCCAGGCGCGGGTGAACGCGTCGAAGTTCCAGTCCTGCGGCAGTTCCCACGGCTTGTGCAGCAGGATCTGCTCGGACGACTTGAATCCGCCGAGGAAGGTCGCCGCGAGCGGCACGATGATCAGTAGCGCCCAGAAGGCGAGGGCGACGTGGGACATCGCCATGAACGGGTTGCGTCCCTGCTTGCTCCGCTTGGACACGGAGCCTCGCGCGGGGGTGGCCGGGATACGGCGGGGTTCGGGCTGGGTGGTCATGGCTTTTCCCTACCGCTCGATCGTCTCACGCCGGGTGACGCGCATGGCGATGGCGGCGAACGTGATGGTCATGAAGAACAGGCACACGCCCATCGCGGCCGCGTAGCCCTGGTGGGGGTTGGCGAAGCTCTGGTCGTAGATCGTCACCGGGAGCAGCGCGGTGGAGTTGTCCGGGCCGAAGCCCCGGTTGGCCGTCATGACCTGGACGAGGGCGAAGCCGTCGAAGGCGGCGATGCCGAGGTAGATCCAGCCGACCTGGAGGGTGTCCCACAGCAGGGGCAGGGTGACGCGGCGGAACAGGACCCAGCGGCTGGCGCCGTCGAGAGCGGCCGCTTCGAACAGGTCCTTGGGGATCGAGGCCATGCCGGCCGAGAACAGGACGACGTAGAAGCCGACCGCCTGCCAGACCATGACGCCGATGACGGAGTAGAGCGCGATGTCGGGGTCGGTGAGGAAGCTGACCTGGCCGAGGCCGACGGCGTCGATCGCCGAGTTGATCACGCCGGACGGCACCGCGCCGTCGGACGTCCCCACTTGGTAGAACTGCGAGAACAGGACACCGACGATCGCCACCGCGAGAACCTGCGGCAGAAAGAAGACGATCTTGTAGAAGCCGGAGAACCTGACGCCTCTGAGCTCCCCGCCCTTGATGTCTCCGCCCAGGTTGATCAGGAAGGAGAAGAAGAGGGCGAGGATGAGGACGACCAGCGGCAGGACGAGCAGCATGATCAGGTGATGCTTGATCGCCCCCATGAAGACATCGTCATCGGGAAGCGCCTTGAAGTTGTCCAGGCCGATGAAGTTCGGCTTGGAGAACCCGTCCCAGTCGGTGAAGGCGATCTGGAACGTCTGGGCGTAAGGCCAGATCACGAAAGTCAGGTAGAGGGCCACCGGGAGCGCGAGGAACCCGATGATGAAGCGATACTTGCCCTGCCGCATGGTCAGTTACTCCGTTGTGTAGACGTCAGCCAGATCAGACCGTGCGGGTCTGCTTCTTGACCTTCGGGTCCTTGGCGGTCTTGTCGGCCGCCTTCTGCGCACCGGCGACGAAGTCGTCGACCGAGCCGCCACCGTAGGAGACCTTGTTGGTCAGGGTGCGCAGCGCCAGGTCGAAGTCGCCGTACCAGCCCTGGAACTGGAACGTGGTGATCAGGTTGGATCCGGCCGCCTTGGTGGCGTCCGCGACGGACTGGCCGCCCGGGCTGAGCGTCACGCCCTCGAGGGCGTCCTGCACGACGGTGAGGGAGCCGGCGTTCTTGTAGAAGTCCTTCGCGCCCTGCTTGGAGAGCATGATGCGGAGGTACTCCAGGCCGCCCTTGGGGTTGGCGCTCTTCGCGGCGACGAAGAACGGCTCGCCCGCGTTGATGCGCAGCGCCGGGAAGGCCAGCTGCTCGCCGCCGAGGTCGGGCAGCGGGGCGATGGCGTACTCGAAGCCTGCGGCGCCGTTGGTGGCCTTCATCTCGTTCTCCAGCCAGTCACCCGACGGGTAGAACGCGATCTTGTTCTGCTTGTGCAGGGTCTGCACCTGGGTGTGGATCATGCCCTCGTACTCCGGCTTGGAGTACTTGGTGGTGATCTCGTTCCAGAAGGTGACGACCTTCTTGACGGCCTCGGTCGACCAGGCGCCTTCCTTCAGGTTGTCGAGGTCGATGACGGCCTGGTTGCCGGCCAGCTTGGCGATCGACTGCACGAACACGGCGTACTGGTAGTAGGCCGCGTTCTTGCCCGCGTAGGCGAACGGCACGATGCCCTTGGCCTGGATCTTCTCGCAGAGGGCCTTGAACTCGTCGCCCGTCTTCGGGACCTCCCAGCCGTTGTCGGCGAAGAGCTTCTTGTTGTACCAGAGGCCGAAGGTGGTGGCCACGTAGTTCATCTGGTACGGCTTGCCGTTGACCAGACCGACCTCGACGGTGCCCGGCAGGACGGTGTCCTTGATCTTCTTGCTCGGGTCGTCGTAGGAGGGGGAGTCCCAGAACTCGGTCAGGTCGACCATCGCGCCGGAGCTGGCCAGCGAACCGAAGTCCATGGCGCCGGTGCCGGAGTTGTCGACGACGTCCGGGAGCTGGGTGCCGGAGGAGAAGCGCGCGCGGTAGGTGGTGAGGTCGACCACGGAGGTGTGGTTGACCTTGGCCTCCCACGCGGTGGCGTAGACCGGCTCGTGGCCGAGCTTGGCGTACTGGTCCTTGTAGCCGCCGTTGAAGATGACGACGTCCAGGGCCTTGCCCTTCTCGACACCGAAGGGGTTCTTCGGGTCCGAGGTGTTGGCCGAGGTGTCCGTGGTGCCCTTGCCATCGTCACCGCTGGTGGCGCAGGCGCTGAGGATCGAGGCGCCGGGGCCCACGACGACGGCGGTCAGGCCGATGCGCTTGAGGACGTCGCGCCGGCCGAGGCCGGAGGTCTCCTGAGACATGGTGTGAACTCTCCTTGGGGGATGAGAACGGTTCTTTTTGAAACGGGTACTGCAGGGGGGTCGGTCTGAGAGAGACCGCGGAGACAGTGCTCTATGGGGGCACTGTCGAGTCGAAGAGCTCTTCGCGTGTGACGATGAGCCCGTGCTCGACGGCGCCGGTGAGGACCGGGTTGCCCTCGATGGCCGAGAGCCGCAGCGGTGGCCGCGGGATCGTCATGCGGTGCAGCTCGTGTTCCACGAGCGACCGCAACGCCTCGCCCCCGGCGAGCAAGATGTCACCGGTGAGCACGACGAGTTCGGGGTCGAGGAGCGCGGTGACGGAGGCGAGCCCGGTGGCGATCCGGATCGCGACGTCCCGCAGGGCGTCCTCGGCGGCGGGTTCGTGGGCGCGGGTGGCGGCGGAGCGGATCGACGCCGCGGCGTCCACTCCCCGGAAGCCGTGCGACCGCATGACGGTCCGCACGGCG
>NZ_BAAGZI010000100.1:0-17175 GCF_054778695.1 Actinocorallia lasiicapitis | reverse complement strand
GCCCGGCAGGTCGCCGTCGAGGTCGACCAGCGGCGCAGCGGCACCGCCGCGCTCCTGCAGGACGCGCTGCGCCGCGGCCGCCGCCTCCACCTCACCTACTACGTGGCAGGGCGCGACGAGAACACCGCCCGCGACGTCGACCCCATGCGGATGATCGTCGTGGAGGGGCGCAGCTACCTGGAGGGCTGGTGCCGGCGTGCCGAGGCCGTCCGGCTGTTCCGGCTCGACCAGATCGTGGACGCCGCGATCCTGGACGTCCCGCTGGAGATCCCCGCCGAGGCCGAGTACCGCGATGTCGACGCCGGCCTGTACCGGGCGTCGGCCACCGACATCCGCGCCGTCCTCGACCTCAGCCCGTCCGGCCGGTGGGTCGCCGAGTACTACCCGTGCGAGTCGGCCGAAGAACTGGGGGAGGGGCGGCTGCGGGTCGCGCTGCGCACCGCCGACCCCCGCTGGATCACCGCGCTCGCCCTGCGCCTGGGCGACCAGGGCAGGCTCGTCGCCCCCGCCGACCTCGCCGACAAGGTCCGCGCCGACGCTGAGGCCGCCCTGGCCCTGTACGCCTGATGCGCTAGGTTGGCGGCGTGGACTGGGCGATGTTTTCCGTGGTGCTGGGGTTCGCGGGGGTGAGCGTCCTCGCCTACTGCGCGGTCAGGGTGTTCGCCGGCGTCAGGTCTCTGGGCGGTGAACTGGAGCGGACCAGGAAGCGGCTGGAACCCGGCCAGGCGGAATTGAAGCGCCAGGTCGATGCCCTGAAGCGCCGGGCGGAGTAGGATCGGATGGCCGATTCGTCGTGCTCCCCGATTAACTGGTAACAAACTTGCAGGTTTTACCCGCCCGATGCACGTCCGGGGTGCCCCATGGACGTAGCATCAGGAGAACTAGACCCGCTGAAACGAGGAATCCCCATGGCTGGACTCGGTTGGCCCGAGCTGCTGCTCATCGCCGTCGTCGTTATGGTGCTGTTCGGCTCCAAGAAGATGCCCGACGCCGCCCGCTCCCTGGGCCGCTCGCTGCGGATCTTCAAGTCGGAGACCAAGGGCCTCATCGACGACGACAAGGACAAGACCGCCCCCGCCGCCCAAGCCCCCCCCACCGCGACCCCGGCGCAGCCCCAGCAGATCCCCGCCGCGCAGCCCGACGCCACCGTCACCGGCGTCCCCGTGAGCCCGGACCAGGCCAAGCAGGTCTGATTCAGGGCACGTGTTCGGTTGGCCGACCCTGAACGATCTCTGAGGACGAGTCGATGACCCGGGAAAACCCCGATGCCCGGATGCCGCTGCTCGAGCATCTGCGCGAGCTGCGGAACCGTCTGGTCAAGGCAATGCTTGGCCTCCTGGTGGGGATGGTCATCGGGTGGATCGTCTTCCATCCGGTGTGGCAGACCCTCCAGGCCCCCTACTGCGAGCTTCCCGAAGCCCGCAAGGTGACCGGCGCCTGTGATCTGTTCTTCACCGGGATCTTCTCGGCCTTCTTCCTGAAGCTGAAGATCTCGTTCATCGTCGGCGCGGTCATCTCCTCGCCGATCTGGCTCTACCAGGTCTGGGCGTTCATCGCTCCAGGACTCCACAAGCGGGAACGGCGCTGGACGTACCTGTTCATGGGCCTGGCCGTCCCACTGTTCATGGCCGGGGCGGGCCTCGCCTACCTGGTCGTGGAGAAGGGCCTCCAGCTGTTCCTCGGCATGGCCGACGAGGGCATGACCGCCCTGATCACCGTGGACGAGTACCTCGGCTACATGACCACCATGCTGATGGTCTTCGGCCTCGGATTCGAGCTGCCGCTGCTGGTCAGCGTCCTCAACCTGGCGGGCGTCCTGCCCCACGCGACGCTCAAGAAGTCCCGGCGAATGATCATCTTCGGGATCTTCGTCTTCGCGGCCGTCGCCACGCCGAGCGCCGACCCGATGACCATGATCGCTCTCGCCGCGCCGATCCTGGTGCTGTTCGCCGTCGCCGAGTTCTTCGCCTGGCTCAACGACAAGCGCAAAGCCGCCCGTCCGGGCCTCTACGACGACCTCTCCGACGACGAGGCGTCCTCGCTCGAGGACGTGCCGTTCGACGTCGGGCAGCCGGAACCGCTCGACCGTTAGGCCGATTCGGGTGGGCACGTTAACCCGGTGGGAAACGGGGGGCGGGAAACCCTAGGCTTGAGGCATGAGTAGTCCCGCCGAGCGTTACGCGGCCCACAAGCGCAATGTCGACCAGAACGGGCCCGCCCTGCGGGAATTCAGGGGTCTGTACGACTTCGAGCTCGACGGGTTCCAGCTGGCGGCCTGCCGGGCGCTGGAAGGCGGCGACGGGGTCCTGGTGGCCGCGCCGACCGGGTCGGGCAAGACCGTGGTGGGGGAGTTCGCCGTCCACATGGCCCTGCGCGAGGGCCGCAAATGCTTCTACACCACCCCCATCAAGGCGCTGTCGAACCAGAAGTTCAGCGATCTGGCCAAACGGTACGGCGCCCAGAACGTGGGTCTGCTCACCGGCGACAACAGCGTCAACGGCGAAGCGCCCATCGTGGTGATGACCACCGAGGTCCTGCGGAACATGCTGTACGCCGGTTCCCGCACCCTGGAGAACCTCGCGTTCGTCGTCATGGACGAAGTCCACTACCTCGCCGACCGGTTCCGCGGCGCCGTCTGGGAAGAGGTGATCATCCACCTGCCCGAGTCGGTGCGGGTGGTCGCCCTGTCCGCGACGGTCTCCAACGCCGAGGAGTTCGGCGAATGGCTCCAGGCCGTCCGCGGCGACACCACCGTGATCGTCGACGAGCACCGGCCCGTCCCCCTGTTCCAGCACATGCTGGTCGGGCACCGCCTGTACGACCTGTTCGTCGACTCCGGCCCCGACGACCGCGTCAAGGTCAACCCCGAACTCCGCCGGATCTCCCTCGACGACGTCCGCAAGAACAAGATCAACCAGGGGCGCAGGACGGGCCGCCGTCGCGACCAACGCCCCCAGCGGTTCCGGCCGCCGATGCGCGCCGACGTCATCGAACGGCTCGACCGGGCCGGGCTGCTGCCCGCGATCACCTTCATCTTCAGCCGCGCCGGCTGCCAGGCCGCCGTCGAGCAGTGCCTGCACTCGGGGCTCCGCCTCACCTCCCGCGAAGACGCCAAGATCATTCGTGAGCTCGCGGAGGAGCGCACCCACGACATCCCCGAGGCCGACAAGCACGTCCTCGGCTACTACGACTGGCTGGCCGGGCTGGAACGCGGCATCGCCGCCCACCACGCCGGAATGCTCCCGGTCTTCAAAGAGGTCGTCGAGGAGCTGTTCGCCCGGAACCTGATCAAGGCGGTGTTCGCCACCGAGACCCTCGCGCTCGGCGTCAACATGCCCGCCCGCACCGTGGTGATCGAGAAGCTCGACAAATGGAACGGCGAGGCGCACGCCGACCTCACGCCCGGCGAGTACACCCAGCTCACCGGACGGGCGGGACGCCGCGGCATCGACGTCGAAGGCCACGCCGTGGTCATCTACCAGCCCGGCATGGACCCCGGCAGCGTCGCCGGGCTCGCCAGCACCCGCACCTACCCGCTGAACTCCAGTTTCCGGCCGTCGTACAACATGGCCGTCAACCTGGTGGGCGCGGTCGGCAGGGAACGCGCCGCGACCCTCCTGGAGGAGTCGTTCGCCCAGTTCCAGGCCGACCGGGCCGTCGTCGGGCTGGCCCGCCAGCTCCGCAAGGCCGAAGAGGCCATGGACGGGTACGCCGAAGCCGCCCGCTGCCACCTCGGCGACTTCATGGAGTACGCCTCCCTGCGCCGCAAACTGTCGGACGCCGAAGCCGACCTGTCGCGCAGCCGCGCCGGCTCCCGCCGCCTGGAGGTCGCCCGCTCCCTGGAACACCTGCGCCCCGGCGACGTGATCATCGTCCCGGCGGGCCGGTCCGCGGGGGTCGCGCTCATCCTCGACACCGGGATCGGCAAGAGCTCCGAAGGGCCCGCCCCGCTCGTCCTGCTCGACAGCCGCCAGGTCAAACGCCTCACCATGGCCGATTTCACCGCGCCGGCCGAGCCCGTCGAACGCGTCAAGATCCCCAAGTGGTTCAGCCCGCGCAATCCCCAGCACCGCAAGGACATGGCGGCCACCCTGCGCGGCAAGGTCCCCAGCGAGGAGATCAAGGCCAGGCGCGGCGGCCGGGGCGGCGGCTCCGAGGGCGACGACGCCGAGATCAACCGGATCCGCGCCGCGCTGCGCGCCCACCCGTGCCACGGCTGCGACGAGCGCGAGGACCACGCCCGCTGGGCCGAACGGTACTTCCGGCTCGAACGCGAGACCGCGGGCCTGCGGCGGCGCGTCGAATCCCGCTCCCAGGTGATCGCCCGTACGTTCGACCGGGTCTGCGCCGTCCTGGAGCAGCTCCACTACCTGAAGGACGGCAAGGTCACCGAGGACGGCAGGCGCCTGTCGCGGATCTACTCCGAGCTCGACCTGCTCACCGCCGAAAGCCTCCGCGAAGGGCTCTGGGACGAGCTGGGCCCCGCCGAGCTGGCCGCCTGCGTGTCCGCGCTGGTGTTCGAGTCACGGCAGCCCGACGACGCCAACCCGCCGAAGATCCCGCCCGGCACCCGCGAGACCCTGACGGCCATGATCCGGGTCTGGGGCGAGCTGGAGAACGTCGAGAAGGACAACCAGGTCGCCTTCCAGCGCGAACCCGACCTCGGCTTCGCCTGGGCCGCCTACCGGTGGGCCGGCGGCGCCGACCTCGACGACGTCCTCGGCGAGGCCGGAATGACCGCGGGTGACTTCGTCCGCTCCGTCAAACAGCTCATGGACCTGCTCGGCCAGATCGCCGACGCCGCCGGTGAGGGCCCCGTCCGCGCCACCGCCCGCAAGGCCGCCGACAACATGCGGCGCGGCGTGATCGCCTATTCGTCCGTCAATTAACCGACATAAGGGGTGAACCGAATCCGGGGCGGCGTTAGAAGCCCCGGATCGGGGAGATCAACAGCCGGCACACGATCCCTAGGAGGAATCATGTTCGCCATAGCGGCCGCGATCGTCTTCGCTCTCGCCCTGCTGTTCGACCTCGCCGACGTGTCGTCCGACGCGTTCGACTACCTCACCCTGGTCACCCTCGGCCTGCTGTTCATCTCGCTGCACCTGGCCGGCCTCGGCAACCCCACCAACTGGCGCAGCGGCCTGACCAGCAGACGCCGCCGCCGCTAACCCGGATACCGGAACAGGACCTTGCGGGCGTCCGGGTCGGCCGTCACCAGGCGGACCCGGACGCGCGAGCCCAGCGGCAGCCGCTCGCCCTCGCATCTGGCCACCACCGACGCGGCGATCAGCTCCACCGTCCCGGCCCTGCGGTGCTCGCCCGGCAGCTCCGCCTCCACCACGACCGCGTCGAACGGCTCGCCGACCCGGTCGGCCAGCAACGCCGCCTCGATCAGATCCAGCGACGCCCGCTCCACCTCGCCGGAACGCCGCAGGCTCCGCTCCATCTCCGCCGGCAGCCGCCCCAGCGCCTCCCGCACCCACCCGGGCACCGGGACGCCCGCCGTCAACGCCAGGCACACCTCGGTGGCGTACCGGTCGGCCAGCCGCCGCAGCGGAGCCGTCACATGCGCGTAGGGAGCGGCGACCGCCGCGTGCCGGGCCGCGTCACCCGCGGGGGCCTCCCCGTCGAACGCCGTGTAGCCCGCACCCCGCATCAGCGTCGACGCCGCCCGGAAGAACGCCACCTCACGGCCGCCGATCTCGGTCAGCGACCGGATCACCTCGCCATAGCTCCAGCCGGCCGGCCAGTCGATGCCCAGGGCCGCCGCGATCCGCCGCAACCGCTCCAGCGCCTCGGCGGGCGGCGGCGGCATCGTGCGCAGCAGCCCCACCCCGCCGTCCAGCATGATCTGCGCGGCCGCCCTGCCGGTCAGCAGCGAGATCTGCGCGTTCCACTGCTCGCTGCCCAGCCCGTCGCGGAACACCAGCCGCCACCCGTCAGGGCCGCGCTCGGCCTCCTGCTCGGGCAGCGGCAGCGACACCCCGCCCCGCGCCGCCTCCTGGCCGATCAGCAGCTCACCGATCTCCTTCAGCAACGCCACCCGGGGATCATCGGTCGACACGGTCGCGTAGTCGAGCCGGTCGCGGCTGCGCACCAGAGCCCGCCGCACCTCCACACCCGTGATCGCGCCCGCCGCGTCCAGATCGATCCGCCACAGCACGGCGGGACGGTCCACCGCGGGCAGCAGGCTCGCCGCGCCCTCCGACAGCTCCGGTGGATGCAGCGGCACCCGCCCGTCCGGCAGATACAGTGTGACGCCCCGCACCCACGACTCCAGATCGACCGCCCCGCCCGGGGTCACGAACCCCGCGACGTCCGCGATCGCGTACCACACCCGGTAGCCGGCGCCCCGGCGCTCCAACGCCATCGCCTGGTCCAGATCCATCGAACCGGCCGGATCGAGCGTGAACAGCTCCAGATCCCGCCGATCCAGGGCGGGCTCGGGAGCCGCCGCCACCGCCGCCTCCGCGCACACCTGCGGCGGGAAACCGCCCGGCACCTTCAGATCCGCGCGCAACCGCGCCAAACCCTCAGCGACGCGCCCCTCGGCGGCGTCGGCCTGCACCAGGATGCGGCGGTATGCCATGAACCGAGCCTACACAACCGCGGTCACAGGCCCCTCAGAGGTCTTCCAGGGACTCCGCGAACAGCCGCAGTTTCGCCGGATTCAACAGCACCGCCTGCCGCCACCCCGTCACGATGATCCCCGCCTCGCGCCACTCCTTGAACGCCCGCGCCACCGTCTCCCGCGAAGCGTCCACACAGCTCCCCAGCTCGGCCTGCGACAGCGGCGGGATCTCGATGCCGCCGCCCTCGAACGGACGGCCGTTCCGCTCCGCCAGCTCCAGCAGGTACAGCGCCAGCCGGCCCGCCCCCACCAGCGTGTTCGTCTTCACGATCCGCTGGTCGGACTGGACCTGCCGGTCCACCATCGTCCGCACCACCTTCTGCCAGACTGCCGGATGGCTGCCCAGGAACGCCATGAACCGGCTTCCCGACACCGCCATCGCCACGACCGTCTGCAACGCCGTGACGGTCGCCGTCCGGGTGTCCTCGCCCAGCATCCCCATCTCACCGATCAGATCGCCGGGACCGCGCAGCGCCATCAGCCGCTCCCGCCCGTCGGCGTCCGCGACGCTCACCTTCGCCCACCCCGACCGGATGATCAGGATCTGGTCGGCGGGTTCGCCCTGATAGCAGAGCGGCGCGCCGTGCCGGTACCGGCGGACCCTGCCCGCCTGCGCCAGCGCCGTCTGCTCGGCCTCGTCGAGCGAGGTCCAGAAGTCCTTCGGTGGGTTTTCCACGAGCATGAGGGGTCCGTTCCGTCCAGGGGCCCGAGGGGAAGGGTCGGGCTACCAGCGAACCGCCAGAGGGCCGGTCTGGCAAGGACCGGCACTCAGGCGAGGAACTGCACGGCCAGGGTCCACAGACCGAACCCGAACGCCGACACCAGCGCCCAGTTCTGTGCCCGGTAGGCCCAGTAGCGGCGGGTCTCCAGACCCGCCATGAGCTGGGGGACGGTCACCGCCGCGTCCACCCCCGCGCTCGCCCGGTGCAGATACTGGACGGACTGATAGCCGCCGAGCAGCAGCGGAAGCAGCAGCAGCGCCAGCAGCGTGCGAGGCCCGGAGGTCAGCGCCGCGAGACTCGGAAGCTGCAGCAGCGTCGCCACCCCCATCACGCACACCGCCCAGCTCGCCAGCGACGTGTCGTGGTTGGCCTTGCGGGTCGCCCACACCAGCTCCACCGGGTCGGAGTCGAGGTGAAGAGAAGTCCGGGGGTCGTTGAGAAGCGTCATCGCCACACCCTCCTAGGGGTCCTCCGTGTCGTCGTAGTACTACGAAACACCGAGCCAGGACTCCAGGTTGCGGCTCTGTGCGTTGCGCATGTGTGTCACTCTGCACAGGCCGCTAGGCCAGCACGTTCAGCAGCCTGTTGACCGGAGACGCCAGATTCCACTGGTCAGCGAGAGCCACGAGGGTCTCAGGATCCGCCGGGGTCCGCGGCAGCGCGTCGTCCACCTTCACCGGCAGATCCGTCACCACCCGGCACACCAGCTCCGCCGGGCCAAGATACTCCCGCGCCGCCTCCAGCTTCTTGCGCGCCCCCGCCGGAAACCCCTCCGTGACGCCCGCGTCCAGCGCCGCGACGATCCCGGCGAGCGAACCGAACCGCGTCACCAGCGCCGCCGCCGTCTTCTCCCCGACGCCCGGCACCCCCGGCAGACCATCTGACGGGTCCCCGCGCAACGTCGCGAAATCCACATAAGCGCGGCCCGGGATGCCGTACTTGTCCGACACCTCCCGCTCGCCCATCACCTCGAGGTTCCGGATACCGCGCGCCGTGTACAGCACCTTCACCTCGCGGGCGTCATCGACGAGCTGGAACAGGTCCCGGTCGCCCGTCACCACGTCCACCGGCCCGCGATCCACGGTCGCCAGCGTGCCGATGACGTCGTCGGCCTCGAACCCGGCCGCCTCGGCCCGCGCGATCCCGAACGCCGCCAGCACCGCGTCGATCACCGGAAGCTGCGGACCCAGCGTGTCCGGAGCCTCCTCGACGTCCACACCACCGCCGCCGCCCGGCTCCACCACCCGGTGCGCCTTGTACGACGGGATCGCCGCCACCCGGAACTCCGGCCGCCAGTCCGCGTCGAAACAGCAGACCAGACGGTCGGGACGCCGGTCGGCGACCAGCCGGGCGATCATGTCGATCAGCCCGCGCACCGCGTTCACCGGCGTGCCGTCCGGCGCCTTCACCGACTCCGGCACCCCGAAGAACGCACGGAAGTACAGCGACGGAGTGTCCAGCAGCATCAGTCCCGGCATGGCCCCAGCCTATCCAGGCCTAACGGATCCGGACGGCCACCAGACAGGTGTCGTCGTCGGGGTTGGCGCCGCCCACCGTGTCCAGCAGCAGCCCCACCCAGTCGTCCAGGCTGTCGCCCGTGCACGCCGCCGCGGCCTTCGTGAGCAGCTCGAACCCCGTGAACAGATCCCGGCCGCGCCGCTCCACCAGCCCGTCGGTGTACAGCAGCAGCCGGTCGCCCGGCTCCAGCTTCGTCACCGACGACCGGAACGCGATCTCATCACTGGCCCCCAGCAGGATCCCGTCCGGCTGCTCCAGCATCACCGCACCGCCGCCCCGCACCAGCACCGGCGGCGGATGCCCCGCCTGCGCCCACACCAGGGTCCTGGTCACCGGATCGAACCGGCCCGCCACGCACGTCGCCGTCAACGCCGCCTGCCGGTGCAGCATCAGCTCGTTCAACCAGCCCAGCAGCACCTCCGGCGACGCCCCCGTGAACGCCAGGCCCAGCAGCGCGTTCCGCAGCGACGCCATCGCCTCCGCCGCGGGCAGGCCGTGCCCCGACACATCGCCGATCGCCAGGAAGATCTGCCCGTCCGGCAGCTCGGTCGACTCGTACCAGTCGCCGCCGACCTGGGTCTCGCTCTCGGCCGGCAGATACCGCAGCGCCGCCTCCACCCCCGGCAGCGCCGACGCGCTGCGCCGCGGCAGGACCGCCCGCTGCAACCCCACCACCAGCTCCCGCTCCTCGGCCAGCCGCCGCCGCTGCTCCTCCACCTTCCGGCGGCTCGCCTGCAACTGCTGCTCGGCCCTGCGGCCCTTGGTGACGTCCTGGAACAGGCAGCGCAGCACCGTCGGCTCGCCCGAACCGTCCAGCACCGGCTCCGCCATCACCCGCAGATGCCGCACCCCCTTGCCGCGCCGGATCCGCAACTGGACGTCCGCGGCCTCCCGCCGGCCCAGCAGGCTGCGCATCAGGCTCTCCGCCGGAACCGCGTCCTCCTCATGGATCCGCTCCCCGACCTGCTCCAACGTCAACGGCCCGTCGGCTGGCGACCGGCCGAAGATCACATACAGCTGGTCCGACCAGTGCGCGCCGCCCGTCGACAGATCCCACTCCGCCCAGCCCAGATCACCGATCCGCTGCGCCTGGTCGAGCTGCGCCGACAGATCCCGCGAATCATCATGGAACTGCCACGACGCCAGCAGCCCGTCACCGATCCGGCACGCCCGCACGCTCATCAGGGTCGGCACCACCCGGCCGCGCTGCACCGACGGGTACTCCCGCCGCGGCCGCCGCAACGGCACCCCCGACTCGAACGCCTGCACATAGGCGTCGAACAGATCCGACATCGCCAGACCCGGATACGACGTCAGCAGCTTCCGCCCCACCAGATCCTCGGCCCGCGTGCCGGGACGGTCCCGCGCGTCGGCGTTCACGGCGTCCACATGGAAGTCCACGATCCGGCCCGCCTCGTCCCTGACCGGCGACAGCAGCGACGCGGGACCCTGCATCGCCTCCAGCACCGCCCGGATCAGCAGGGTCCGGTGATCGGCGCCCGCCCGCGGCTGCGGCACGTCCGGCAGATAGCGCAGCGGATCGAACACCGACCCCTCCTGCGCCGGGATCACCACCTACTCGCGCGGCGGCTCCACCCCCAGCAGCAGCGCCGCCGCCACCTCCACCCGCAGCCCGTCCACGGCCGCCAGCGCCGCCAGATGGTCGCGCGCCTCCGCCGGCTCGCAGCCGAAACGCTCCGCCAGCATCCCCGTCGCCTGGTCGAGCACCGTCCGGGTGCGGACCGCCGCCCGGTGCGCCTCCAGCTCCAGCCGCAACCGCTCCACCGTGGCGGCGAGCGCCAGAGCCTGCCCGTCGCTCATCCCGCTCAGCTCCCTCGGATAACTTGGGGCCATGCATACGGATGTGACAACGGAGTTGTATCCACCGGAGCGCCTCACCCGTGTACAGGAGGCTACCGTCCGTGCCGGGCTCGGCGCGGTGTTTCTGACACCCGGGCCGGACCTGCGCTATGTGACCGGATACGACGCCCACGCCATGGAACGCCTGACCTGCCTCGTGGTGCCCGCCGGGACCGACCCGTTCCTGGTCGTTCCGCGGCTCGAACTGCCCGCCGCGCAGGCCTCCCCTGCCGGACGGCTCGGGCTGGAGTTCGTCGCCTGGAACGAGCTCGACGACCCGTTCGCGCTGATCGCGCGGCGGCTGCACGGGGTGAAGAAGGTCGCGGTCGCCGACCGGATGTGGGCCATGATGGCTTTGCGGTTCCGTGACGCGATGCCGGGTGTGCACCAGGTCGCCGCGGGGGAGGTCATGCGGCAACTGCGGATGCGCAAGACCCCCGCCGAGGTCGAAGCGCTCCGTGAGGCGGGCGCCGCCATCGACCGCGTCCACCGGCGCGTGCCGGAGTTCCTGCGCGCCGGACGCACCGAACGCGAGGTCGGCGGCGACATCGCCGACGCCATCCTCGAAGAGGGCCACGCCACCGTCGACTTCGTCATCGTCGGATCGGGACCCAACGGGGCCAGCCCCCACCACGAACTGTCCGACCGCGTCATCCGGCCCGGCGAACCCGTCGTCGTCGACATCGGCGGCACCATGCCGTCCGGCTACTGCTCCGACTCCACCCGCATGTACTGCGTCGGGCAGCCGCCCGCCGACTTCCTCGACTACTACGGGGTCCTGCAGGCCGCGCAGGAAGCCGCCTGCCACGCCGTCAAACCCGGCATGACGCCCGAAGCGGTCGACGCCGCCGCCCGTGACCTCCTCACCACCGCCGGCTACGGCGAGCAGTTCCTGCACCGCACCGGCCACGGCATCGGGCTGGAGACCCACGAACACCCCTACATCGTGTTCGGCAACCACGAACCGCTCGAACCCGGCATGGCGTTCTCCGTCGAACCGGGCGTCTACCCGGGGCCGCACGGCGCCAGGATCGAGGACATCGTGGTCGTCACCGAGACCGGCGGCGAACGCCTCAACCTCACCACCCGCGATCTTGTGATCATCGAGGGATAGATCAACAAACACAAATTTATGGGCCGGGAAATACCCTCCGGCTCATATTTTCCGCGTGTTAACACGCGGTAGGCAGGGGTATGGGCTCACGCCCCTGACCGAAACCAAGGAGCTGACGTATGCGCACCCCCCGTCTGATCGGCGCAGCACTGTCCGCGAGCCTCGTGCTCATGTCGGCCGCGGCCTGCGGCGACGACAAGAAAGATCCGGCCACCGGTGCGACCACGGCCGCCGCCGTGGACCTCAAGGGCGTCTCCCTTGAGGTCGCCGGCGCCTGGCAGGCCGGCGGCGGCGAGCAGACCAACTTCGAACAGGTGCTCAAGGCGTTCGAGGCCAAGACCGGAGCGAAGGTCACCTTCACCTCCGCGGGCGACAAACTGCCGACCGTCCTGGCCTCCAAGATCCAGGGCGGCAGCCCGCCCGACCTCGCCATGATGCCCAACAAGGGCGCCCTGGACGACTTCGCCAAGAAGGGCGACCTCAAGCCCCTCGCCGACGACGTCAAGGCCGAGGCCGCCAAGAACTTCGCGCCCATCTGGAACACTCTCGGCAGCTACGAGGGCAAGCAGTACGGCGTCTACTTCAAGGCCGCCAACAAGTCGACGATCTGGTACCGCACCAAGGCGTTCGAGGACGCCGGCGTCCAGCCCCCCAAGACCTGGGACGAGCTGATCACCGCGTCCGGCACGATCGCCGACTCCGGCACCGCGCCGTTCTCCGTCGCCGGCGCCACCGGCTGGACCCTCACCGACTGGTTCGAGAACGTCTACCTGTCGCAGGCCGGTCCCGAGAACTACGACAAGCTGTCCAAGCACGAGATCAAGTGGACCGACCCCACCGTCAAGGCGGCGCTGACCAGCCTCGCCCAGCTCTGGGGCAAGAAGGAGTTCCTGCAGGGCGGGCAGGCCGGGGCGCTGAAGACCGACTTCCCGACCTCCGTCGTCACCGCGTTCAAGACCCCCGCCAAGGCCGCGATGGTCTACGAAGGCGACTTCGTGGCCAGCGTCATCGAGAAGGACGCGGGCGCGAAGGTCGGCACCGAGGCCGGTTTCTTCCCCTTCCCGGCCGTCGGCACGAACGCGCCGGTCGTGTCCGGTGGTGACGCCGCCGTCATCCTCAAGGACAGCAAGGGCGCGCAGGAACTCGCCAAGTTCCTCGCCACCCCCGAGGCCGCCGAGGTCTGGACCAAGGTCGGCGGCATCTCCTCGCCCAACAAGAACGTCGACCTGGCCACCTACCCCGACGACATCCAGCGGGCCATCGCCAAGTCCGTCGTCGACGCCGGAGACAACGTCCGCTTCGACATGTCCGACCTCGCCCCCGCGTCCTTCGGCGGCACCGACGGCGCCGGGGAGTGGAAGCTCCTGCAGGACTTCCTGAAGAACCCCGCCGACGTCGACGGCATCAGCGCCAAGCTCGAGGCCGCGGCCGCCAAGGCCTTCAAGTAGCGCGCAGTGAACTCCGCCGCTGAGACAACGGAGTCCAGCGCCCGTCCGGCCGCACACCGCGGCCGGGCGGCCCTGGCCCGCTCCGGTTTCCTGCTCCCCGCACTGGTCCTGCTCGGACTCCTCGTCGTCTACCCGATCGGCTACACCCTGTGGCGCAGCCTCTACGACGCCGACGGCAGCGGCTTCGTCTGGTTCGCCAACTACCAGGAGATGTTCACCGACGAGGCCACCTTCCGGGCGCTCAAGAACAACGTCATCTGGGTGGTCGCGGCACCGGCGATCATCACCTCCCTCGGACTGATCTTCGCGGTCCTCACCGAACGGGTGAAATGGGCCACCGCCTTTAAAACGATCATGTTCATGCCGATGGCGATCTCCATGGTCGCGGCCGGCGTGATCTTCACCCTGGTCTACGACCACGCCCCCGAGAAGGGCGTGCTCAACGCCGTCGTCGTCGGAGTGCACGACACCTGGGCGCCCGCCGCGAACTACAGCGGCGCCCGGCCCCGCGAGAACGGCCCGCTCAAGACCGCCCCCGACGGCTCCATCGAAGGCGAGGGCACCGCCGGAACCCCCGCGCTGCTGCCCCTGGTGGCCGTCGCCGCCGACGTCCAGGCCGGTCTCAGCCCCGCCAAGGCCGCGACCCCCGCCCCCGGAGCGCTCACCGGGACGGTCTGGATGGACTTCGCGCCCGGCGGGGGAGGCAAACCCGGCCAGATCGACCCCGGCGAGAAAGGGCTCAGGGACGTCAAGGTCGAAGCCGTCAAGGACGGCCGGGTCCTCGGCACCGCCACCACCGCCGACGACGGCACCTTCACCGTCCCCGGCGTCGACGGCGCCGCCCAGGTGCGGCTGCCCGCCGCCAACTTCACCGAACGCTACGGCGGCGTCGACTGGCTCGGCCCGTCCCTGATCACCCCCGCGATCATCGGCGCCTACGTCTGGATGTGGGCCGGTTTCGCGATGGTCCTCATCGGTGCGGGCCTCGCCGCCGTCGACCGGGAGATCCTCGAGGCCGCCCGCACCGACGGCGCCAACGAATGGCAGGTGTTCCGGCGGATCACCGTGCCGATGCTCGCGCCCGTCCTGATCGTCGTCGTGGTCACCCTCGTGATCAACGTGCTGAAGATCTTCGACCTGGTGTTCATCATCGCCCCGGGCCCCGTCCAGCAGGACGCCAGCGTGCTGGCCCTGCAGATGTACCTGAAGTCCTACGGCGGCTCCGACGCCGACCAGGGGCTCGGCAGCGCCATCGCGATCTTCCTGTTCCTGCTGGTGCTGCCAGCGATGATCTTCAACATCCGGCGATTCCGGAGGGAGAACCGATGAGCACGCGCCTGGTCCGGCTGCTGAGCCGCGGCGTCCTGCAGGGCGTGCTGATCGTCATCGCCCTGATCTGGCTGGTCCCCTCGATCGGCCTCGCGCTGGCGTCGCTGCGCAGCCTGCAGGACAACAACTCCGGCGGCTGGTGGACCGTCTTCACCAAACCGTCCCAGCTCACCCTCGACAACTACGCGAACCTCCTCGACAACGACACCATCCGCGACGGCTTCGTCAACACGATCCTCATCACCGTGCCGTCGACGTTCCTCGTCGTCGCGATCGCCGCGCTCGCCGCCTACGCCTTCGCCTGGCTGGAGTTCCCCGGCCGGGACTGGCTGTTCCTCGGTGTCGTCGGGCTGCTCGTCGTGCCGATCCAGATCGGCCTGATCCCGCTCGCCAAACTGTTCGGCGCGATCGGGATCTTCGGCTCGATCACCTCCGTGATCCTCTACCACGTGGCCTTCGGGCTGCCGTTCGCGATCTTCCTGCTCCGGAACTTCTTCGCCGCCGTGCCCGCCTCCCTGCTGGAGGCCGCCCGGATCGACGGAGGCCGCGACTGGACGATCTTCTTCCGGGTGATCCTGCCGCTCGGCCTGCCCGCCATCGCCTCACTGGCGATCTTCCAGTTCCTGTGGGTCTGGAACGACCTGCTCATCGCGCTGATCTTCGCCGACCGGTCGTCGCAGCCGCTCACCGTGGCGCTCCAGCAGCAGACCCGCTCGTTCGGCTCCAGCCTGGACGTCATCGCCAGCGGCTCGTTCCTGTCGCTGATCATCCCGCTGGGCGTGTTCTTCGCGTTCCAGCGGTACTTCGTCCAGGGCGTGCTCGCCGGCTCCGTCAAATAGGAACGACGGCGGGCGCCCGGCCCTCACCGGACGCCCGCCGCCCCCCTCCTACATCACCAGGTCGAGGGCGAGGACGAAGACCAGACCACAGACCGAGATCAGGGTCTCCATCAGCGACCACGACTTGATGTTCTGGCCGACCGAGACACCGAAGTACTCCTTGACCAGCCAGAAACCCGCGTCGTTCACATGCGAGAAGAAGAGCGACCCCGCGCCGATCGCCAGCACCAGCAGCGAGGTCTCGCCGGTGCTCAACGTCGCGGCCAGCGGGGCGAGGATGCCCGCCGCGGTCACCGTCGCGACCGTCGCCGAACCCGTCGCCAGCCGGATCAGCACCGCCACCAGCCACGCCAGCAGCAGCACCGAGAAACCGCTGTCCCGCACCCAGTCCGCGACGAGCTGGCCCATACCGCTGTCCACGAGGACCTGCTTGAACCCGCCACCTGCCGCGACGATCAGCAGGATGCCCGCGATCGGCGGCAGCGACAGCTCGACGCTCTTGGAGATCGCCTTCCCGTCCATGCCCGAACCGCGGCCCAGCGTGAACATCGCGACGATCACCGCGAGGAACAGCGCCACCAGCGGCGTGCCCAGCACGTCAAGGACGGTGCGGGCGCCGGAGCCGGCCGCGAGGAAGATGTCAGCCAGGGCCTTGCCCATCATCAGCACGACCGGCAGCAGGACCGTCGCCAGGGTCACCGGGAACGACGGACGGCGGCCCCGCTCCTCGTCCTCGGCGGTCTCCCACAGCTCGGGCGCGGGCACGTCCACCCAGCGGGCGGCGAACCGCGAGAACACCGGACCGGCGATCACCACGGTCGGGACCGCGACCAGCACGCCCAGCGCGAGCGTCACCCCGAGATCGGCGTGCAGCGCGTCCACGGCGACCAGCGGACCGGGGTGCGGCGGCACCAGCCCGTGCATCGCCGACAGCCCGGCCAGCGCCGGGATACCGACCCGGATCAGCGACAGGCCCGACCGGCGCGCCACCAGGAAGATCACCGGCATCAGCAGGACCAGGCCGATCTCGAAGAACATCGGCAGGCCGATCAGCGCGCCGACGCCCGCCATCGCCCACGGCAGGGCGCGCGGCGAGGCACGGCCCACGATCGTGTCGACGATCTGGTCCGCGCCACCGGAGTCGGCGAGCAGCTTGCCGAACATCGCGCCGAGCGCGATCAGCAGGCCGACGCCCGCCGCCGTGCTGCCGAAACCCTTGGTGTAGGAGTCGATCGCGGTGGCCATCGGGACGCCCGCGATCACGGCGACCGTCGCCGCGCCGAGCGTGAGGGCCAGGGTGGGGTGGAGCCGGAACTTGGTGATCGTCACCACGATCACGGCGATGGCGGCCAGCGCCGCCGGTACCAGGCGGTCGCCTGAGACCGCCGCCGCCGTCTCCGCGGCGGCCAGGAGGGGGAGGGTCATCTCGCTGCTTTCTGAAAGGGTGCCAGGCTTCCGGACACGAGCCGCTCGATCGGCAGACTCAGATCGAGCACCACGCCCGTCTCGTCCGGTTCGAGAGGCTCCAGCGCCGCGTACTGCGAGTCGACCAGCGAGGCGGGCATGAAATGCCCGGGACGTCCGGCGACCCGGCGGCGGACGACCTCGGCCGGCCCCGCCAGATGCACGAACCGGACGTCCGGCGCGAACGACCGCAGCAGGTCGCGGTAGGCGCGGCGGAGCGCCGAGCACGCCACGACCGCCCCGCCCG
>NZ_BAAGZI010000099.1:0-17230 GCF_054778695.1 Actinocorallia lasiicapitis | reverse complement strand
CGGGCGTCGCTGCCCGAGCCGGTCGCCGACCGGGTCGCCGAGCTCGTCGCGGGCGCCGCGCCCGGCCCGGACGTCCTGGACCGGGCCGTCGGGGAGCTGCTGGCCGACCGGATGCTCTCGGACGCCGTCTGGGCGGAGCTGCCGCTCACCGATCAGGAGAAGCTGGCGCTCTGCCTGCTCACCGGCGACGAGGCGATGATCGCGATGACGCTGCGGTCAGGCCTTCGCGTCGAAGACCGGTGACAGGGTCCGGATGAACGACCGGATGATCGGGTGCTGCTCCGCGGGGGTCTTCCCGCGCAGTCCGAGCACCGGGTCGATCCCGTCGTAGTAGGGGCCGAGCGCGAAGTGCGGCAGGATCAGCAGCAGCATCGCGGTGGCGTGGTCGTCGTCGAGCTCGGCGCGCATCCCGTTCTTCTCGCGCCAGAGCGCGATCAGCGGCTTGATCGACGCCAGGTAGTGCTCGTTGGACGGTTTGCGGACCAGCGCCCTGACCGTGTTGTCGATCTCCAGATTGATCGCCGCGGTGACGCCCCGCTCCAGCGGGTGCTCGGCGAAGTAGTCGGCCCACACGCAGCACACGTCGGCCAGCCACTCGGTGTAGGTCTGCTCGAAGTCCAGCCCGGCGATCCGCCGCTCCATCTCGGCGCGGATCCGGCCGGTGGTCTCCTCCGCCACGTAGGTGAAGAACTCGAGCTTGTCGGCGAAGTACTGGAAGAGTGAGCCCTTGGCGATGTCCGCCTCGCGCGCGATGGTGTTGAGGCTTCCGGTGGAGTAACCGTGCGTGCCGAACTCCCGCTGAGCGGCCTCGAGGACCCGCTCGCGTTTGGCCGGATTGAGCCGGTACCAGGTTGACGTAGGCATTGGCGGCAATCCTAACGGTAGCCCATGGCGAGAAATGTTCTAGAAACGTGTTCTAGTATTGGCACATGAGCGAGAACCGGCAGTGGGCGAGAGCTGATGTGACCCGTCAGGCACTGCTGGACGCCGCCCAGACGGTCTTCGCTGGCCGCGGTTACGCCGAGGCCGGGATCGCGGAGATCGTCGAACGGTCCGGGATCTCCGTCGGCAGCCTCTACCACCACTACGGCGGCAAGGCCGGGATCTATCTCGCGCTGTGGGAGGAGTACACGACCGAGCAGGAGCGCCGGGCGACCCTGGCCGTCAAGGCGGCCCGCGCCGAGGGCGAGAAGGACCCGATCCAGCTCTTCATCGTGGGGGCCCGCGCGTTCCTCGAGGTCTGCTGGGAGCAGCGGACGGTGTCGCGGCTGTTCCAGGGCGGCGAGGGGCCGTCGGGGTTCGGGCACCAGCGGCGCGGCCGGGCCCGGCTGTGGATCGAGCAGAACACGCGGCTGCTGGGCGCGACCGAGAGCCGGGTCCTGGCGATCGTCCTGACGACCGTGATGGGCGAGGCCGGACGCGAGGTGGCCGCCGCCGACGACGACACCGAGGCCCGCGAGATCATCGACGAGGTCAGCGAGATCCTCGGCAGGCTCGCCCGCCGCTGAGGATCAGCCGAGGATCAGCAGGTCAGTACCAGTTGTGGGACTGCCAGAACGCCCATGCCTTGCACGGGTTCCCGTACCGAGCGCCGATGTAGGACAGCCCCCACGCGATCTGCGTGGACGCGTTGGTCTGCCAGTTGGGCCCTGCGGAGGCCATCTTCGATCCGGGCAGCGCCTGCGGGATGCCGTAGGCGTCCGACCAGGGGTTGTCGGCGCGTTCGTTCCAGTGGCTCTCGTGGGTCCAGAGGGTCTCCAGCGCGCTCCAGCAGGAACCCCAGCCCTTGACCTCGTTGAGCTGCTTGCCGAGCCTCTTGTTCTCGGCCGACGAGGGGTTGGGGAGTTTCGCGATCCGCTCGGCCTCGCGCTTGGCGTCGATCTCCTTCTTGTGCTTCAGGTACCAGGCGCGCTTCTCCCGCGCCTTCTTCTCGATCGCCTGCTGCTTGTCGTACGCGCGTTTCTTGGCGAGGGCCATCGCGTTGGCCTCGACCTTGCCGATCCGCGGCTGGTTCAGCAGGGCCAGCGCGTCGTTCGCCGACAGCGCGCCCTCCTGCGCCAGGGCGGGCGGTTCCGCCTCGCCGACGTTCAGCCGCACCGCGACCACGCCGATGACGACCATCGCCACGAGGGCGATGAGCGTGTTGCTGGTCAGGATCCGGACGGCCAGCGAGCGGGGGCGTTCCTGCATAAACAGGCAGATTAGCCCCGGTTTAGTCGTCTTAGCGCCAATTCTGAGTAGATCGCACTACCTCGGGCGAGCTGTGAGTCGTCGAAGACGGCCTCGGCGGAGTGGATGTCGGGCAGGCTCGTCTCGTCCTCGCCGAGCGGGCAGGCGCTGAGCAGGGCGAGCGCCCCAGGCACCGAACCGAGCACGAACGAGAAGTCCTCGGAGCCCGGCAGCGGCACCGGCAGATCCCGGTACTGGTCGGCCCCCAGCAGCTCCCGGACGGCCCCGCCGAGGAACTCGGCCTCGCCCGGATCGTTGATCGTCACCGGGTAGTCGCGCCGGTAGTCGATGTCGACGGCCAGCCCGTGCGCCGCCGCGACGCCCCGCACCACCTGGTGGAAACCGGCCTCGATCCGCTGCTGGGACTCGGGCGAGAACGAGCGGATGGTCCCGGTGAAGGTGACGTCGTCGGGGATGATGTTCGGCGCGTGCCCGGAATGGAAGGATCCGACCGTCAGCACGACCGGATCGAAGACGTCGAAGGCACGTGTTACGTATGTCTGGAGTGCCGTGACCATCTCGCAGGCCGGCGGGATCGGGTCGCGGGTCTGGTGCGGGGTGGAGGAGTGGCCGCCGGAGCCGCGCACCCGGACCGAGACGGTGTCGGCGGCGGCCAGGATCGGCCCGCCCTTGCAGGTGACGATCCCGTGCGGCAGCGCCGGGATCACGTGGAGCGCGAACGCCGCGACCGGCTTCTGCCAGGTGGCCTCCAGCACCCCCTCGTCGATCATCATCTTGGCGCCGGCGTAGCCCTCCTCGCCGGGCTGGAACATGAAGATCACGCTGCCGGGGAAGTCGGACTCCGACAGCACGCGGGCCGCCCCGACCAGCATCGCGGTGTGCAGATCGTGCCCGCAGGCGTGCATCACCCCCGGCTTGCGGGAGCGGAACGGCACCGCGGTGTGCTCGTCGAGGGGCAGGGCGTCCATGTCGGCGCGGAGCAGCACCGTGGGTCCGGGACGGGAGCCGTGCAGCACGGCCGTCACGGAGGAGAGCGCCTTTCCCGTGGTGATCTCCAGGGGCAGTCCGCTGAGGGACTGGAGAACCTTGTCCTGGGTGAGCGGGAGGTGAAGCCCCAGCTCAGGCTCGGAGTGGATGGCTCGTCGAAGTTCCACCAGGCCGTCTTGCAGCGCCGTCGCCGCAGTGAGGGTGTGGTTCACGCTTTGATACTAAAGCCGGATTCGAGGGGGTTCCCTTCTTGGACTGGATGCCAGTAAGGTTCGACCTCTCGTCATCCTGTGACGTGGGTCGCACTCCGTGACCCTCGTCACGCACAGTTGTGAGAGGGGTCGGAATTGGCCTTGCTGCTGGAGCGCGGCCCCGAGATCGCGCGCCAACGCGTCGGCAAGATCGTCGATGAGACGGGCGGCCTGTTCGTCACCCTGCTCGAGGGGCTCCGCAGGAGCTGGGACCTCAAGCAGTGGTGGGTCGAGTTCATCGAGCAGTGCTGGTTCATCGTCCGGGTCACCTGTGTGCCGCTGCTGCTGATCGCCATCCCGCTCGGCGCGACCATCTCGCTGCAGGTCGGCGAGATCGCCCGGCAGATCGGCGCGCAGTCCGGCACCGGAGCGCTCGTCGTCGCCGGGATGGTCCGGCAGGTCGCGCCGCTCGCCGCCGCCCTGCTGATCTCCGGTGCGGGCGGCTCGGCCATCACCTCCGACATGGGCGCCCGCCGCATCCGGGACGAACTGTCGGCCATGGAGGTCATGGGGATCAACCCCACCCACCGGCTCGTCACCCCCAGGCTGTGGGCGGCGAGCGTGGTCAGCGTGCTGCTCTGCTCGATGGTGATCCTGTCGGGCACCGCGGGCGGCTTCTACTTCAACGTGCTCCAGCAGGGCGTCACCCCCGGCGCGTACTTCGACGGGGCCGCCTCGCTGCTGCAGTTCTCCGACCTCGGCATCACCCTGTTCAAGGCGTGGGTCTTCGGCCTCGTGGCCGCGGCCGTCGCCTGCTACATGGGGATGAACTGCGAGTACGGACCGGCGGGTGTGGGCCGCGCCGTCACCCGTGCGACCGTCGCCACCTCCCTCCTCGTGTTCTTCCTGAACTACGTGATCGAATCCCTCTACCTCGTCCTCGTCCCCCCCAAATTCTGAGGATCCGTTGGCTGCCATCCTTCCCGGGCGCAAACTGGGCCAAGCGGTCCAGGATCGGGTGAAAAGGCTCCCCGCCGCCGCAGGCCTGCCCATCTTTCTCGGACGGGTCGTCTACCACCTGTTCTTCGACCTGATCCTGCGCCGTAAATACGGCAAGACCGTCGTCCGCCACATGAGCGACATGACGATCGGGGTCAACGCCCTCGTCGTCGGCGGCGGCATGGTGTTCGTCATCTTCGCGATGTCGTTCTTCACCGGCGCCATCGTCGGCGTGCAGGGCTACCCGTCGCTCCAGCGGATGGGCGTGGAGTCCTTCACCGGGCTCGTCGCCAGCTTCACCAACATCCGCGAGCTCGGCCCCGTCATCACCGGGATCGCGCTGATCTCCCAGATCGGCTCGGCGTGCACCGCCGAGATCGGCGCGATGCGGATCTCCGAGGAGATCGACGCGCTGGAGGTGATGGGCATCAACTCCGTCGCCTACCTGGTCTGCACCCGGATCGCCGCGACGGTCATGGCGCTCGTCCCGCTCTACCTGCTGTCGCTGTTCGCGAGCTTCTTCGCCACCCGGTTCATCTCGGTCCACCTGTTCGGCCTGTCACCGGGCGTCTACGACTACTACTTCCATCTCTACCTGCCGCCGAAGGACGTGTTCTACAGCGTCATCAAGGTGGTCGTCTTCGCGTTCATCATCATGTTCGTGCACTGCTACCGCGGCTACTACGCCGCGGGCGGCCCGGTCGGGGTCGGGGTGGCCGCGGGCCGCGCGATCCGCGAGTCCAGCGTGGCGATCGTCCTGGTGAACCTGCTTCTCTCCTACATCTTCTGGGGTCACGGCGGGACGGTGAGTCTGACCGGATGAGCAGCTCAGACCTTTCTCTTTCGGCGCGCTCGCGGACCACCTTCGGGGTCGCGGGGCTCGCCGTCCTCGGTGTCGCGGCCGCGGCCGCGCTCGTCGGGATCAGCCCGTCGCATCCGCCGTCGCACGTCTACACCGCCACCTTCCACCGGGCCGGCCAGGGCCTGGACGACCGGTCGCTGGTCAAGGTGCGGGGGCTCGCCGTCGGCTCGGTGCAGAGCGTGACCCTCGACCAGCACGGCGACGCCGTCGTCCGGTTCCGGGTCGAGAAGGACGTGCGGGTTCCGTCCAGCGCCTCGGCCGGGATCGAACCGCTGTCGGTGTTCGGGCCCAAGGACCTCACCCTCGACCTCGGCACGGGGGAGGGCGTCGGCCCGTTCCTCGCGGACGGCGACCCCATCGCCAGGACCGTCGACCCGGCCGACCTGGGTGACACCGGCAAGCCGATCTACGAGCTGACCACGGCGATCGACCCCGACGAGCTTTACACCGTGATCCACACCCTCGCGCAGGGGATCAAGGGCCGCGGCGGGAAGCTCAGGTCGATCAACGAGAACGCCGGGAAGCTGCTGGCCGTCACCTACGGCAACCGCGAGGCGATCGAGCAGTCCATCACCGACACCGCCGCCCTGTCCGGCACCTTCGCCGGCCACACCGACCAGCTCATCAGGACCGTCGACGCGCTCAACGAGCTGGCGCCGATCCTGGTCGACAACCGCGACGAGTTCGAGAAGACCCTCGACAACACCATCAAGATCGCTGACGGGGTGTCGCGGAAGCTCAAGAACAACGGCGACGAGCTCGGCAAGCTGATCGACGCCACCTCGGGCCTGGCCGACACCCTCTACGTCGAACGCGGCAACCTGCCGTCGCTGATCGGCGGGCTCAACGGGTTCTTCGGCGGGCTGGTCGGCATCCTGCGGATCCCGGGCCCGCGCGGCACGCTGATGGGCGCCGTCAACGCGTTCCTGTCGTTGAACCTGTGCGACACGTTCAACGAACTCTGCCCGAAGGACCTCACGCCGTCCCAGAGCGGCGGGGGCAAGAAGAAGGGCGGGCGCGGATGAGCACCAAGCGCAAGCGCGGCCCCGGCCTCGGCGTCCTCATCAAGTTCGGGATCTTCGCGGTGGTGACGTCGCTGCTCACCTTCTTCATCGGGGCGCAGATCGTCGGCACCAGCTTCCAGGACCGGTACACGTTGAAGGCGACCTTCGACGACGTCGGCGGGCTGATGACCAACGACCTGGTCAAGGTCAGCGGCGCGCCCGTCGGCAAGGTCACCAAGGTCAAGGTCGAGGACGGCAGGGCGGCCGTCTGGATGCAGGTCGACAGCGACGTCAAGCTGCCGGTGGACAGCACCGCCGAAGTGCGGTGGCGGTCGCTGATCGGGCAGCGGATGCTCTACCTGGTGCCGGGACGCAGGACCGGCGAGTGGCTCGGCGACGACGCCGTCATCTCCTCCACCAAGGCCGTCGTCGACCTCGGCGAGATCGTCAACACGCTCGGCCCGCTGACCAGGAACCTTGATCCCAACCAGCTCAACCGGATCCTCGAAGCGGTCGCGAAGATGATGGACGGCAACAGCCAGGCCGCCAACGCGATGACCGTCAACCTTCAGGCGCTGGTCGGGACGTTCGCGTCCCGCAAGGACCAGATCGCCTCGATCGTCGACAGCTTCGCCACGCTCACCGACGTCGCCAACACCAGGGACCGGCAGATCGCGCAGGTCATCGACGACCTCGTCGCGATCAGCGAGGCGTTCGCCGGCAACGCCGACATCCTCGGCTCGGCCAGCGGCGAACTGGCGCAGGTCACCCGGGTGCTCGACAAGGTGATCAGCGGCAACCAGGCGGAGCTGGAACGGGCGATCGGCAACCTCGACAGGTTCGTCGGCACGGCCGTGGCGAACCTCGAGAACCTGGAGAAGGTGGTCCAGGGGCTGCCGCCCGCGCTGCGCGCCCTGTTCAGCGTCACCAGCGGCGGCCACTACACGCGGATCAACGTCATGTGCCTCAACCTGATCAACGGGCCGTGCCCCTGGCCACTGACCCTGCCGGGCGAAGGCCATGTCACGCCCGACTTCGACCAGGGCCGCACCTCGATCCTCAACATGATCAGCCAGCTCGGCGCGAAGGGCGGCAACTGATGGCGCTCAAGTCGCTCCGCGACGTCAACCAGCGGATCGTCGCGTTCGTGGCCGTCGGGCTGATCTCCTCGCTGGTGGGGTTCGCCTTCCTCTACGGCCAGGTCGGCCTCTTCCAGGGCGGCTACGACGTGACGGGCGTGTTCGCCGACTCGGGCGGCCTCAAGGTCAAGGACGACGTCCGGCAGGCCGGGATCAAGGTCGGGACGGTCCGCTCCATCGACCCCGACTTCGCCCACGGCAAGGTGAACATCACCTTCCGGGTCGACGACGGCATCAAGCTGGGCCCGCAGACCCGCGCCGACATCCAGCTCGCGAACCTGCTCGGTGGCCGCTACATCAAGCTCACCGGACCGGTGCAGCGGCCTTACCTGAACACGCTCTCCGAGGCGAAGCGGCGGATCCCGGTCGAGCGGACCGGCGTGCCCTACACGGTCGTCGAGGCGCTCAACACGACGACGTCCGGTCTCGGCACCCTCGACGTCAAGAGCATCACCAAGATCCTGAACGAGTCGGAGAAGCTGAAGACCCCCACCCCGGAGAACCTCAACAAGCTCCTCACCAATGTCTCCGCGCTGAACGCGGCGCTGAACGAGAAGAGCCCGCAGTTCCAGCGGCTCCTCGCCAACGCCAAGCAGCTCACCGGCACCCTCGCCACCAAGAACAAGGACCTGACCCGGCTGATCGAGGCCGCCAGGACCCTGCTGCGGACCCTCTCCGACCACCGCGACGAGCTGTCGAAGGCGTTCGGCGACGGCAGCCGTGTGGTCGGGGCGCTCGCCGACGTCGTCGACAAGCGCGCGGGCGACCTGGACTCACTGCTCGCCAACCTGCACACCCTGACCCAGCGCCTCGAACCGAACATGGCGGCGCTGAACGTCGATCTGTCGCTGCTCGGCCCGGCCTTCGAGGGGTTCGGCAGCGCGGGCGACACCGGCAACCTCACCGGCATGATCACCGGGCTCGGCCCGATCAACTCGCCGAACAAGATCCTTCCTCCGGAGGCGCGCCCGTGACCGCACGCAAGCTCCTGGCCGCGGGACTGGTCGCGGCGCTGCTCCCGGTGAGCGGCTGCGCGGTCCTGCCCGGCGGCGGCGACAAGACCAGGCTGACCGTGTACTTCGCCCGCGCGACCAGCTTCTACGAGGGTTCGAAGGTCAAGGTGATGGGCGTCGACGTCGGCAAGGTCGACAAGGTCGAGATCCTGGGCGACCGGATCAGGGTCGAGGCGACCGTCGACGGCGACGTCCCGCTGCCCACCGACCTCAGCGCGTCGATCATGCCGTTGAACCTGGTCGGCGAGCGGAACCTGGTGCTGTTCCCGCCGTGGGAGCCCGGCAAGCCGAAAGCCGGCCGGACCATCACGGTCGAACAGGACCGCACCTCCCTGCCGGTCGAGACCGACCAGGCGCTGGAGGCGTTCGCCAAGGTCCTCGACGCGGTCGATCCGCTCCAGGCCAAACGGGTCACCAAGAAGTTCGCGGACTCCTTCGGCGGCAACGGCCAGGCGTTCAACGAGGCGCTCCGCCAGACCGGCCAGCTCACCGAGACCCTCGGCGGCCAGGCCGACACGCTCGCGGAGCTGGCCGAGAACCTGAACGTCCTGGCGGGGGTCGTCCGCGGCAAGGAGGACACCCTCGGCGAGATGATCGACCAGCTCTCCGCCGCCACCAAGGTCTTCTCCGACGAGCGCGCCTCGATCAAACGGCTGGTCGAGGGCCTGGCGAAGCTGGTGAAGGCCGGCGACGTCATCATCGAGAAGTACGAGGGCACCCTGCCGGACGACCTGCGGGTCCTCACCCAGGTGTCGCTGGTCGTCAAGGGCCAGACCGACCGGCTCGCCCAGCTCATCCAGGCCCTGCCGGGACTGGCGGGCGCGTTCGTGAAGACGTGGAACAAGAAGACCCACCTCGTCGAACTCCGTTTCGCCGTCGACCCCAGCCTCCGCAACGTCCTGGCCCAGCTCGGCATGGACGACGACTGCCCGCTGCCCAACGGACCCTTCGCGAACTGCCCCTGGAAGGAGAAGAAGAAGTGAGAAGGCTTCTGCTTCCGCTCCTGGCCTGCGTGCTGGCGGTCAGCGGGTGCTCGCTGCGCACCCTCGGCGCGCCGGGCGGCGAGCTGACCCTGGTGGCCAGGTTCAGCGACACCCAGAACCTGGTCGCCGGGCACAGCGTGCAGATCAGCGACATCAAGGTCGGCAGCATCACCCGGGTGCGGCTCGTCGGCTACGAGTCCGAGGTCACCATGACGATCGAGGACAAGTACAAGATCCCCGAGGGGACGGCCGCGGAGATCGCGATCACCTCGCTGCTGGGTGAGAACTACGTGAAGCTGACGCTGCCCGAAGGCCGCGACATGACACAGGGGCCGTTCTACGCGAGCGGCGCGCGGATCGAGAAGACGAGCGTCGCCCCGCAGTTCGAGCAGGTCGCGGGCAACGCCGGCCGGATCCTCAAGGCGATCAGCGGCGACGACGTCGGCACCCTCCTTAACGAGACCGCGACCGCCCTCGACGGGCAGGGCGACAGGCTCCACACGATGGTCGCCAGCTCCAGCGAGCTGGTCGCGCTGTTCGCCCGGCAGAAGGACGACCTGGGCTCCGCGATCGACTCGATGGCCAAGCTCGGCAAGGCGCTCGCCGCCCACAAGGGCTCCTTCGACAACGACAACATCGCCAAGACCACCGATCTGATCAACCACAACAAGGAGAAGCTGCTCGAAGCCGTCGAGAAGCTGACCAGGACCGCGAAGATCCTCAACGCCAAGGTGTTCGCCGGCCGGACCGAGAAGCTGCGGCTGCTGATCAAACGGCTCGACCCGACCCTCGCGACCCTCGGCCGCAGCCGGAAGGAGCTGACCGACCTGATCACCAACCTGGTCAACTTCCAGGGGGCGCTGCCGAAGGTCGTCTGGGACGGCCAGCTGATGGTGTCGGCCGTCCTGAAACTCGGCCTGTACAGCACGGCCGAATCGGGCGGCGGCGGCACCCTGCCGGGGCTCAGCGAGCTGATCGGGGGAGTGCGGTGAACGGCAGACGCATCTGGATCAACGTCGGGGTCTTCGCCGGGCTCGCCGTCATCATGACGGTCTGGGCGCTGCGGAACGTCGTCACCTTCGACTTCGTGGAGCGGCCCTACACGGTCAGCGCCGAGTTCGACTCCTCGCCGGGGCTCCACCCCGACTTCGAGGTCGCCTACCTCGGCATCCGGATCGGGAAGATCAAGTCGATCCGGCTGGACACGGCCCGGCACAAGGTCATCGCGGAGCTGGCCATCGACCGCGGCGTCGAGATCCCCGAGCAGGTCAAGGCCGCGGCGGGCCGCAAGTCGGCCGTCGGCGAACCGTATGTGGACCTGTCGCCGCTGCCGGGCGCCGACCCCTCGCGCCACCTCAAGGCCGGGACGGTCATCACGCAGACCAGCGTGCCCGTCGGCTACGGCGACCTGTTCGGCAAACTCGTCAACTCGCTGAAGGCGATCGACCCGGAGTCCACCAAGACCCTGGTGCACGAGCTGGCGCTCGGCTGGGAGGGCCGCGAAGGCTCGCTCCAGCAGATCATCGACGGCGCCGACGCGCTGACCGCGACCTTCGCCGACAAGACCGACCTGGTCGACGCCCTCACCAAGGACGTCGCGAAGCTGACCGGGGTGCTCGCCGAGCACCGCGGCCAGATCGGCTCGACGATCGACAACTCGGCGGCGCTGCTCGTCCCGCTCGCCGAACTCCGCGGCCGGCTCGACGAGACCCTGAAGCGGACCCCCGGCTTCACCAGCCGGTTCCTCAACCTGTTCAACGCCACGGACGCCACCTCCGACTGCGCGATCGACGCGCTGGCCGCCTCGGTCGGCACGATCGCCGGCCGCGAGCGCCGCGCGGACCTGGCCGCGACGCTCCAGCAGGCCGACGAGCTGATCGCGGCCCTGGACGACGTGCTGAAGCCGTCCAGCCAGGGCAACGTCCTCAACCTGGCGTTCGTCATCAAGACCAAGACGAAGGCGCCGCTGGAGTACAAGAGGCCGAAGGCGCAGCCGAAGACCGCGCCGATCCCCACCTGCGCCGACACCGGGACCAACCCGTTCCAGGGCGGCCAGAACAGTGCCGCCAAGGAAGTCCGGCCCGGTGCGCAGGAGGAGGACGCCGGGAAGGTCCGGAACACTCCCGCCCCGGTGCAGACTGTGGCGGTGAACAATGCCCAGGAGAGCGGATCGGGCGGGCCCCCGGCCTGGCTGATCTACCTTCCTCCCGTACTGGCACTGCTGGTGCTGCTGAGGGTCGCGCTCCGGTCTCTGCCGGGCGTGATCTGGCCGCGCCGAAGGAGATAGACCATGAGTTCCACCCCGGAGAAGAAGCCGGTCCGCCGCGTCCGCGTCATCGAGATCATCGACGACGGTGACGGGCTCGACCTGGACGCGGCCACGATCGACGCCGTCCTCGCGGCCGACGCCGAAGCCGAAGCGGCGGCCGAGCCCGAGGTCGAGGCCGAGCCCGTCAAGGTCAAGACGGTGAAGGCCGAACCGGTCGAGATCGCGCCGGTCGAGGCCGAACCCACGGAGCCCGAGGCGGAGCCCGCGGCGGCGGAGGTGCCGCGCCAAGCCCCCAAGGCGCCCGTCGTGCTCAAGGAGGGCGGCGGCCGGCTGGTCATGATCCTGACCGGCGCGGTCGTGGTGCTGGCGCTGGTCGCCGGGTTCGCGCTCTTCAAATGGCAGTCGGCGGCCTCCCCCGAGGAGGAGCGGGCGGCGGTGGTGGCGCGGGTCACCGAGTACGGCAACGTGCTGGGCTCCTACCCGGCCGACGGTGTGGACGCCGCCCAGCAGAAGGTGCTCGGCTTCCTCACCGGCGACGCCCTGGAGGAGCGGCGGGCGTCGAAGCTGGAGGAGCTGAAGCAGCAGCTCGCCACCGCGAAGGTCTCGCTGGAGTCCAGGACGCGGGCGGTCTACGTCGGGGCCGTCGACGGGAACTTCGCCAGCGTCGTGCTGGTCTTCGACATGAGTTTCACGGGCCCCGGCGGCTCCCGCACGGTCGAGAAGAACCATCTGACGCTCGGGCTGGTCAAGCAGAACGGGCTCTGGATGGTCAGTTCGAACGCCGCCGCGGGCAACGAGCAGAGCACGACGGGCGCCGTCCCCGGCTTCAGCGACGGCCAGCAGCAGCCCACCTCGCCGCCCATCTCGAGCCCGGGGCCCGTGCCTACGAAGTAAAGGCCGACCAGGTAAAGGCGGATACGGCGCTTACCTGACCGGATGTGGTAGGCGTCACACCATTGTTCTGATGGTGTGACGCAGGTCTCATGGAAGGCATGAGATGGAAACTGTTCAGTGTGGTGCTGGCGGCGATCCTGATCCAGGTCGGGGTCGCCGGGCCCGCCGCCGCGGGCACGGACTCGCCCTGGGTCCATTCCCAGGGAAAGGCAGGTAAGGGCCGCTTTCTGCACTCCGGGGACTGGCTCCAGGTCTGCGATCTGAAGAAGAAGGACAAGTGGGCGGCGGGCATCTTCCTGTTCGGGAAATGGAGCGACGGCGACGAGTACGGCGCCGTCTTCACGTCCCGGCCCGGCGGGTGTGCGAAGGCCGCTTATAACTTTGTGCTCATGGAGGGGGTCGAGATACGCGTCAAGGTCTGCAAGGTACGGCAGAATCCACTGAAGATCACGGGATGCAGCCGATTCACGGCCGCTCGTGCCTAAAGGTAGGAAACAACACCTTCGGGAAGGTGTCGGCCCGTACCGCTGTTGGACATGATGGAAGCGGGAGGCGCTGGTGAGCACGGAGACGGACAGGTTCGACGACCCCATGACGGGCTGCCCCGGGCTCGGCCCGGACGTGACGCCCGACGAACGGCTGATCCGTGACTACGGGCTCATGCTCAGCGCGTCCACCCGGCTGGAGCGGATCGTGGGCAAGCAATTCGAGCAGCAGGTGGGGATCACCCACGCGATGTACGAGGTGCTGCGGCGGCTGGAGGGCGGCTGCACGTCGATGAGCCACCTCGCCACCGAGATGATCCTGACCAGCGGCGGGATGACCAGGCTGATCGACCGGATGGCGAAGGCCGGGCTGGTGACGCGGTACGCGTCCGACACCGACCGCCGGGTGCAGAAGGCCAGCCTCACCGATCTGGGCCGCACCACCCTCGCGCACGCCAACCAGGTGCACACCCAGACCCTGCGGCGGGTGTTCGCCGAGCCGCTCGGCGACGACATCGAGACCCTGAAGTCGATCATCGTCAAGCTGGAGCGGGCGACCCTGGCGGAGCTGCCCACCCTCGGGTGACCTCCTCGGCCTGGGCCCGCAGATGCTCCATGAGCAGCGCGGCCGACGGTGTGAGCGGCCTGCCGACGGGCAGGGTCACCCCGACGGGCCTGCGCACCGACGGCAGCGGGACGGGCAGCGGCTCGATCCCCGGATCGGCCTCGGCCACCAGTTCCGGCATCACCCCGATCATGTCGGTGGCGTGCAGCAGGCTCCGGACCGTCAGGATCGAGGTGCACTCCACCCGGTCGGCGGGGAGCGGCAGGTCGAGCCCGCGGAACACCTCTTCGAGCTCGCGGCGGAGCGAGGTCTGCTCCAGCGGGAGCACCCACGGGTAGCGGAGCAGCGCGCCGAGGTCGGTCGCGCTGGCGGCGGGGTGGCCGGTGCGGGCGACCAGCCGGACCGGCTCGGAGTAGAGGGTGATCTGGCGGAGCCGGGGGGCGTCGTCGATCGGGTTGAGCCGGCCGAGGATCAGATCGATCTCGCCGTTGAGGAGCTGCGGCACCTGGACGTCGAAGGTGGCCTCCTGGACGACCACGGTGATGCCGGGGCGGTCCCGTTTGAGGGCGGCGATGGCCCGGGGCAGCAGCACGTTGGAGCCGGCGAGCAGGGTGCCGATCCGGACCGTGCCGACCTCGCCGTCGGCGAGCTGCCCGATCCGCTCCCCGGCCCGCCGCAGTTCGGCGATCACGGTCTGGGCGTGTTCGAGGAACGCGTCGCCGAAGGGGGTGGGCCGCATCCCGCGCGGCCCGCGCACGAACAGTTCGACCCCGAGGATCTGCTCGACCTCGCGCAGCCCCCGGGTGGCGGCGGGCTGCGCGAGGTGCAGGTGCTCGGCGGCGCGCAGCACGCTGCCGTGCTCGCTGATGGCCGCCACCAGGACGAGGTGGCGGAGCTTCAGCCTGCCGTTGAGCAGATCCAGATGCCGCACGGCATCCAGTATCACTCAGTCTTCTCCCAGGTAGGCGCGGCGCACCTGGTCGTCGTGCAGGAGTTCCGCGCCGGTGCCCGACAGGGTGATCCGCCCGGTCTCCATGACGTGGGCGCGGTCGGCGAGGGTGAGGGCGGCCTTGGCGTTCTGCTCGACGAGCAGGATCGTGGTGCCCGTGGCCCGCAGATCGGCGACCGTCGCCATGATCTTCTGCATCATGATCGGCGACAGGCCCATCGACGGCTCGTCGAGCATCAGCAGCCGCGGCCGGGACATCAGGGCGCGGCCCATGGCCAGCATCTGCTGCTCGCCGCCGGACAGGGTGCCCGCCGCCTGGGCGCGGCGCTCCAGCAGGATCGGGAACAGCGCGTAGACCCGGTCGAGGTCGGTGCGGATCGCGTCGGTGTCGCGGCGCAGGAACGCCCCGAGCCGCAGGTTCTCCTCGATGGTCATCCGGGGGAAGATGTGGCGGCCCTCGGGGGAGTGCGCCAGACCCAGCGAGACGATCTTGTGCGCGGGGGTGGCGCCGAGCTCCCGTCCCGCGAACGAGATGGTGCCCCCGGTCGGTTTGAGCAGCCCCGACAGGGTGCGCAGCGTGGTGGTCTTGCCGGCGCCGTTGGTGCCGACCAGGGTGACCACCTCGCCCTCCTGGACCGAGAACGACACACCCTTGACGGCCTCGATCTTGCCGTAGGCGACCCGCAGGCCGTCCACCTTGAGCAGCGTCACGCCGCCTCCCCGAGGTAGGCGGAGACCACGCGCGGGTCTCCCTGGACGGTCGCCGAGTCACCCTCGACGATCTTCGACCCCTGGACGAGCACGGCCGTGCGGTCGCAGAGCGCGAAGATGAACCGGATGTCGTGCTCGATCACGAGGATCGCGGTGCCACGCTCCCGGATCGCGCGGATCAGCTCCTCGATCTCGCGGGTCTCGCGCGGGTTCATCCCGGCGGCGGGCTCGTCGAGCAGCAGCAGCCCGGGCTCGCTGGCCAGCGCCCGCGCGATCTCCAGCCGCCGCTGCTCGCCGTAGGGCAGATCGGTCGACAGCAGCCCGGCCTTGGCGTCGAGGCCGACGAACTCCAGCAGCTCCATGGCCTTCTCCCGGCCTTCGCGTTCGGCCCTGCGGAAGCCGGGCCCGCGCACGAGCGCCGAGATCAGCCCCTCGCCGGTGCGGCAGTGCCGCCCCACCAGCACGTTCTCCTGGACGGTCATCGCGCCGAACAGCCGGATGTTCTGGAAGGTGCGGGCGATCCCGGCCCTGGTGACCAGGGCGGGTTTGGCGGGCAGCCGTCGCCCGGCGTAGACGACCTCGCCTTCGGTGGGCTTGTACAGGCCGGTCAGGCAGTTGAAGAAGGTGGTCTTGCCTGCCCCGTTCGGGCCGATCAGGCCGATGATCTCGCCCTGGCCGACCGCGAGGGAGACCCCGTCGACGGCCGTCAGCCCGCCGAACCGCATCGTGACGTCCTTGACGTCGAGCAACGCTGTCACCGGGCCTCCTCGAGAACGTGCCGGCGGTCGGCGATCAGGCCCTGCGGCCGGAACCGCATGAGCACGATCAGCGCGACGCCGAAGAAGAACAGCTGGTACTGCTGGAGCATCTGGAACTTCAGCGGGATCAGGTAGAGCAGGGCCGCGCCGACGAGCGGGCCGCTGACCGTGCCCATGCCGCCGAGCACGACGGCCGCCAGCAGGAACGCCGAGTTCGGCGGCACCGCGCCGGCGAACTGGTACGGGTCGGGCACGACGGTGTACGACACGTGCGCCTGGACCGTCCCGGCGAGCCCGGCGAGGCCCGCGCCGAGCGCGAAGGCGAGCAGCTTCAGCCGGAAACCGGAGATGCCCATCGCCTCGGCGGCGGTCTCGTCCTCGCGGATCGCGATCCAGGCGCGGCCGATCCGGGAGTCGCCCGCCCGCCGGAACACCACGACGACCAGCGCGGTCGCCAGCAGCATCAGCAGGAAGTAGTTGGCGAACCGGCCGAGGGTGAACCCGCCGAAGGTGTGCGGCCGGCCGAAGTCGAAACCGAACATCACCAGGTCGGGGATGTTGGGGATGCCGCCGGGGCCGCCCGTGACGTCGGGGCCCGAGGTGCCGTCGAGGTTGTTGACGGCGATCCGGAAGATCTCGCCGAAGCCGAGGGTCACGATGGCCAGGTAGTCGCCGCGGAGCCGGAGCGTCGGCGCGCCGATGATCAGTCCGAAGACCATGGCGGCGGCGGCGCCGAACAGGGCGGCCGCCCAGAACGGCCAGTGCACCCCGGCCAGCGACGACGACGGCGAGCCCGAGACCAGGGCGGCGGCGTACGCGCCGACCCCGAGGAAGGCCACGTAGCCGAGGTCGAGCAGCCCGGCCAGCCCGACGACCACGTTGAGGCCGAGCGCGACCGTCGCGAAGATCAGGATGTTGACGCCGACGGTCGTGTACACGTCGTCGGACTGGGTGAAGGGGAACGCGGCCGCCGCGACGAACGCCGCGGTGGTGGCGGCGCCCTGGTGGCGTACGGTGAGGGTGCTGATCCGGGCGAGCAGCCCGGCCCGGCCGAGCGCGACGGCGCCCGTCCCGGTGACGACCAGATAGCCGAAGAACAGTTCGCCGTAGGCCGCGTCCACCCCGAAGGTGAACACCGCCAGGCCCACGGCGACGGCCGCGACGATCAGCAGGATCTCGACCGGTCCCGGCAGCGCCCGCGGGGCGGGGGCGGTCCGGGTGTCGTCGGCGG
>NZ_BAAGZI010000098.1:0-17253 GCF_054778695.1 Actinocorallia lasiicapitis | reverse complement strand
CGTCGCGGCGGGCAAGGCGGTGCTCGGCCCGGACGACGTGCTGCCCGGCGTCGCCGACGTGCTGGACGAGATCCAGGTCGAGGCCGTGTTCGACGACGGCTCCCGGCTCGCGGTCCTCACCGATCCGGTCGGCGGCGGCCATCTCGGCGACGACGCGCCCGGCGCGATCCTGCCCGCGCCCCGCACCTTCGCGTTCACCGATGTGGTGGAGGTCGAGGTCACCAACACCTCGACGGTGCCGATCTCCGTCACCTCGCATTTCCATTTCTTCGAGGCCAATCCCCGGCTCTCGTTCCGGCGGGCGCTCGCCTACGGGCGTCGCGCGGCGATCCCGGCGGGATCAACCGTCAGGTTCGGGCCCGGCGAGACGGTGCGCGTCGGGCTGACGCCCATCGGCGGAGCGCGGATCGCGATCGGGTTCGCGGGGCTCGTCGACGGGCCGTTGGACGCGCCCGGGGCGTTCGAGCAGGCCATGGAGCGGGCGCTGGCCTGCGGTTACCTGGTGGAGGAGTAGATGGAGCAGGGCTGTCATGGCGCGCGGAGCGTCGGCGCGCTCGACGACTACGCCTCGGTGTACGGGCCGACCACCGGTGATCTGGTGCGGCTGGGCGACACCGGGCTGACGGTGCGGGTCGAACACGACGCGCAGGCTCCGGGCGAGGAGTTCCTGGCCGGGTTCGCGAAGACGGCGCGGGACGGCCTGCACCTCAAAGCGGCGTCCGTCGCGGACACCTGCGACCTCGTGATCAGCAATGTGCTGGTGATCGACCCGCTGCTCGGGGTGCGGAAGACCTCGATCGGGATCCGCGAGGGCCGGATCCACGCGATCGGGCGGGCCGGGAACCCCGACACCCTCGACGGAGTGGACGTCGTCACCGGGACGGGCACGACGATCGTGTCCGGCGAAGGGCTGATCGCGACCGCGGGGGCCGTCGACACCCATGTGCATCTGCTCGCGCCGCGGGTGATGGAGGCGTCGCTAGCCTCGGGCGTCACCACGATCATCGGTCAGGAGTTCGGGCCGGTGTGGGGGGTCGGCGTCAACTCACCGTGGGCGCTCAAGCACGCGTTCGACGCTTTCGACGCCTGGCCGGTGAACATCGGGTTCCTGGCGCGCGGTTCGTCGTCGGAGCCCGCGCCGCTGATCGAGGCGCTGGTGTCGGGCGGGGCGTGCGGGTTCAAGGTGCACGAGGACCTGGGCGCGCACACCCGTGCGCTGGACACCGCGCTGCGCGTCGCGGACGAGCACGACGTGCAGGTCGCGCTGCACACCGACGGGCTGAACGAATGCCTTTCCGCCGAGGACACTCTCGCGGTGCTCGACGGGCGGACCGTCCACGCGTTCCACATCGAAGGGTGCGGCGGCGGGCACGTCCCGGACGTGCTGCGGCTGGCCGGGGTCGCGAACGTGATCGGCTCGTCGACCAACCCGACCCTGCCTTTCGGGCGGGACGCGCTCGGCGAGCACTACGGGATGATCGTCTCGGCGCATGGGCTGAAACCCGAGCTGCCGTCCGACGAGATGCTGGCCAGGGAGCGGATCCGGGCGGGCACGATGGGGGCGGAGGACGTCCTGCACGAGCTGGGCGTCATTCCGATCACGTCGTCGGACGCGCTCGGGATGGGACGTGCCGGGGAGACGGTGCGGCGGACCTTTCAGCTCGCCGCCAAGATGAAATCGTCTACTACACCGGATGACAACGAACGAGTGTTGCGGTATTTGGCGAAGCTAACGATCAATCCGGCGATCGCCCATGGGCTGGCGCACGAGATCGGGTCGATCTCGGTCGGGAAGATGGCCGACATCGTGCTCTGGCGGCCCGCCTATTTCGGGGCGAAACCCCAGCTCGTCCTGAAGAACGGGTTCCCCGCCTGGGGCGTGACAGGCGATCCTAACGCGGCGACCGACCTGTGCGAACCGCTGGTGATCGGTCCGCAGTTCGGTGGGTTCGGGGCGACGGCCGCCGAGCTGTCCGTGGCGTTCGTGTCGGGGATCGCCGACGACACACTGCCGACCAGACGACGACGGGTGGCGGTGCGCGGGACGCGCGGCATCGGCAACGCCCACATGGTCCGCAACACGACGTTGGGGGACGTCCGGGTCACCCCGGGCGGGCTCGTGACGTTCAACGGCGATCCGATCTCGTCCGAGCCGGCCGCATCGGTGCCGCTCAGCCGTCTCTACTTCCTTTAGGAGCCCGCCATGTCCTCACCCGCCGCTGACGGCTTCTTCATGCCGGCCGAATGGCAGCCGCACACCCGCACGTGGATGTCGTTTCCCGTCATCGACTTCATGGATCTCGAGGAATCGTGCCGTGCCTGGTCGTCCGTCGCGAACACGATCGTGCGGTACGAACCGGTCACGATGGTCGTCGATCCTTCGCGGCGCGCGGAGGCGTCCCGCTGGCTCGATCCGCGGATCACCATGGTGGAGAAGCCCCTGGATGACGCCTGGCACCGTGACAACGGGCCCACTTTCCTGGTGGACGGTAAAGGCGGTCTCGCGGGTGTCGACTGGAAATTCCGGGCGTGGGGCATGACCGATCAGGAGTGGGCGAAGGACGACGAGGTGGCGGCGTTCGTCCTGGAACGGGCGGGGGCGCGGAGGTATGCGTCGGCGCTGGTCAATGAGGGCGGCGGCATCCATGTCGACGGCGAGGGCACGGTGATCGTCACCGAGACCGTCCAGTTGCATGACCGGCGTAATCCGGGATGGACGAAAGCGCAGGTGGAGGCCGAACTGGCGGCCATGATCGGTGCTCGGAAGGTGATCTGGCTTCCGCGTGGCCTGGCCGGGGACTACGGCGGTTACGGGACCAACGGGCATGTCGATCTTCTGGCTGCTTTCGTCCGGCCCGGACTGGTCGTCGCGCATGTCCAGGATGATCCGTCGCATCCGGATTTCGTGACGACGCGGGAGAATCTTGCTCTTCTCCGCGCCTCGACCGACGCTCGCGGGCGGCCCTTGGAAGTGGTCGAGCTGCTGGCTCCGGCCGTCAAGGAGATCGACGGCAAGATCTGCGACTACTCCTACATCAACCACTATCTGGCCAATGGGCTGGCGCTTCTCTGCTCTTTCGACGATCCGCGGGACTCCGAAGCCGCGGCTCTTTTCGCCAAGCTCTTCCCCGCTCGCGCCATCGAGTTCTGCGACGCCCGCAGCATCTTCTCCTACGGTGGCGGGATCCACTGCATCACCCAGCAGCAGCCGCGCCCCTGATCCGCTGCCCGCTTCACTCTGACGAGGCTCGGCGTGGGGCGGTGCAATAGGCGCAATAGGAAGGCCGGAGCGCATGGTGCGCCCCGGCCTTCCCCGTCCGGCCGTCTGCCAGTCGACCGTCCGGGCTCATCGGTTAGCGGGTAGCGGCTTCGATGTTCCGCTGGGAACGCCGCACATCCTGCCCACCCTCGTCCAGGGCGACGGCCATCTTGTCGAACGCCGACTTCGCCTCGCCCCACGCCTGCCGGAACCTGTCCGCCCCGGGCCCCCACCAGATCTCCGCCGACCCCACGGTCCGCCCGTTCAGATCCTTGATCAGCGCATCCAGCCCCCGAGAGTGCCGCTGAAACAACTGCGCCAACTCCTCCATCTCCCCAATACTCCCACCCCGCCGCTCACCCATCCACTCCACCTTTCTCTCTCGACCGGACCATCACTTCAACGGCCCCGGAACACACCCATGAATAACCCCAAACCGCTTCTCCGCAACCCGCATCAACCATGACAGATCTTCAGAAAAGATCCGCCCGGAACCGACTCTCGATGCATCGATGCGTAGCCAAACACTGGATGCGCCACACCTGAATCCAACAATTGAATAATACGCCCTACCGGCCGGACTCGGGCGATCAAATCGATCAATATAGGCTACGAATCCGTATCCAATATCAGCAGGCAGCTCGCTAATATACTTCGCACGCAGGCCACCAACCCAGCGCAACTGGCCAGCCACATGCTTCTTGGCGCCCCCGACTGCCCAGTAGAGGCCCAAAACTCCAACATCCCCTCCATCCTCCACCGTGCAGGAGAATTGCCGACCAGACCTGCTCGGGCTTCCACTCTCCTTCGCCTCACGCATTACACCACCAACGATCACAGAAGCAGCCTCTACCGGAATTACCCCACACCAATAAGGGTCGGATTCTACAAGTCCAGGCAGTTGCTCGTTAACCTGACCTGGTGGCATGGGCATGGAAACGCTAGAACTGCACCCCATAATCAAGACCGGCCAGCAAAGCAAAGAGAGTCGAATCATTCTCCATCAGCTTCAATCCGAGCTAGCGAGTCTACCGTTCCAGAATAGCCTGAACTGATTCTATCCCTAACCAAGCCTCGAACTCCAGAGAACCCTTCGTCGAACTCAGTTGACCAGTTCAAGAAGTGTTTAAATTGATCATCATCCCAGCCCGCTGATGATCCCATCCGGCTAATCGACTCCGGCAAAGTTGAATCACCATCACGACCAATGCTAATTGCATATGCAGAAATGACTACCTTGTCGATTTGGCGGGTTAGGGTGGTTTGTTGGGTGGTGCGGGATTGTTCGGTGTTGGTGGATTGGGAGTGGTCGGCTAGGAGGTTGTAGGTGAGGGATTTGGCTTTTTCGGTTAGGCCGGCGGTGGCCAGGGAGGCTACTTCTGGGGGGAGGTGGAAGGTGGATTCGAGCCAGGCGGAAGGGGAGAAGAGGTCGAGGGTGCTGTCGATGCGGGATTTGAGTTGTTCGTTGGACTGGGAGGTGGAGTGGGCGATCGCGGCGGAGATTTCTGTGCGGAGCGCCAGGAGGTGGCCAGCGGATTGGGCGTAGATGAGGAGCGGGGCCTCGTTGCCGGTTCGGGCGTAGGTGCGGGCCGCTTCGTCCAGGAGGGTGAGGTGGGCGGCGACCAGGCGGGCGAAGGACGGTTCGTCGAGGGAGGCGTCGGCGGTGAGGGCGAAGTAGTGGCGGAGACGTTCGTAGGCGGCGTCGGAGGAGGCGGGGGCGGCGTCGACGCGGGAGATGACTTCGGGAAGGTGCGCCAGGAGCAGGTCGGTGGTGGTGGGGCGGAGACCGGACAGCGGATCGAGGTCGTCGCGTTCGGCTTGGAGTTTGTGGCCGTCGGCGTACTTGACGTGGGTGAGGAGGTCGGCGCCGCGGACCGCGGTGAACTCGTCGAACAGGCGGCGGGATTCGGGGTCGGCGCCGGACGCGGCGGCGCTGATCGTCCTGCCGAGGGCGGTGGCCTGGTCGGTGGTGCCCCAGATCTTGGTGCGGTCGTGGAGCAGATAGGTGAGGTTGCTGGTGGGTTCGCCTGGCGGGGTGCCGAGCAGCGCTTGGGCGCCGGTCCTGGTGTTGGCGGCGGCGATGAGCAGGGGCTGGAGGATGTCGGTCGGGGACGGGTCGGGGTGTGCGGGGTCGTCGAGGAGCGTGCCCAGTTCACGGATGGCGGCGGTGTCGGGGATCGGCCGCCAGGGGGCCGGGTTGTGGCGGGTGTAGGCGATCATGTCGCTGCCGACGGTGCGCAGGAACGTGTCGGAGTAGCGGGTCTTGGGGTCCGCGGCGAGGATCGTCGCGAGGGCCTGGTAGCCGACGTGGTGCGGGTGGGTCTGGCCTGATGGGAAGCCGGCGCGGCCGTTGTCCGCCAGCGCTTTCAGATAGGCGTCGCCGACATAGGCCGGTGAAGCGGGATCCGTCCCCTTCGCCAGGGCGTGGGCGAGGAGGGCGAGGGCGGCTCGGGTGTCGGCGGCGTTCGCGGTGAGCATCTTGCTGCGGTCGTTGACGTCCACGCGCAGCTCGCGGGTGAGTCCGTAGGGGATGTCGAGCAGGGCCGTCGGGCCGAGCCGTTCCAGCAGCGCTTTCACGAAGTGCGGGTTGGCGGCGTGCTGCTGGTAGTCGAGCAGGCTGTACAGCGCTCCCCTGTCCCCCTCCGTGGCGCGTCGCAGCAGGTCGGCGGCCTGATAGCCGCTGGCTTGAGCTGTCTGGTCGCCCAGCCGATCCGGCATCCGCAGGAACGAGCCGTCGGCGGTGCAGATCGGCAGCGACAGCCGTTGCGCGTCCAGATCGTGGGCGAGACCGGCCCGCCGCCGCAGCTCGGGCGCCACTCCGTTGACCCAGCGGGCGACCCCTTTGACGTCCATCGCGGGGCCCGTGTCGACTTCGGCGGCCGTCAGGATCGCGAAGAGCTGGCGGCCCGCCGCGTCGAGTTCGTCCGCGACCCTGGTCATGCCCGAGCTCAGCCGGTCGAACATCGCGAGCTGGACGCCGCAGGTGCCCGGTGCGAGCCATCCGTCGCCGCTCATCGCACCAGCCCCGGACCGGCCACGGCCGGTCGTGCCGTCGGGGCGCCGGGCACTCCCGCGATGGTGGGAAGGGTGGCCTGCTTGCGGTGGAGTGCGTCGAGCGCGGCGGTCAGTGCCGACTGGAGACGGCGCTGCTGGTGCCGCAGCTCGGCGTCGAAGCGGCGCGCGGACGGGCCCACCCAGGCGTGGCCGTCCATCAGCCGAACGGGTTCCGCCAGATCCCGGCGGTGCCGATCCGCCAGGTTCCGGAGCTCCGTGAGAAGGAGCGTGAGGTGCAGCTCGTTGACCGCCATGCGGCCCCTCTCGTCGCGCGTTGTCGTCGCAGCACAACGTAGCCAGCCATGACCCTTGGTCATCACAACCCGCACTTCTCGATACCTGACCGATATCAAAACCGCAGGTCAAAGCCGGTACAACCACCAGACACGCGGCATTTTCCGAAGCGGCCGAGGCGGCCGGAAACTCGTCCTGTGGATAACCGGGAACGGCGGTTTTCGCTACGTAGAGTCGAGACGACGGATCCACCGAGTGAAGGAGAGACCCTCATGTACAGCCAGGAGTTCATCGCCGGGATGCTCGCCCGCACCCTGCTGCTGCGGCTGGAGGTCCGCGGGCTCCATGTGTCACCGCGCCGACGAGATCGCATCCTCACCTGTACCGATCTGGGCCCGCTCCGCGTCTGGCTCGACCGTGCCGGCTCGGCCCTCACCCTCGCCGACGTCTTCCACGACGACCGCGCCACCCGTCCCCTCCCCCACCGCTACGCCGCCTGACACCAGAAGGAGCTTCCATGAGCACCATCGAGAACGACCGGCCCGCCCTGCCCTCCGTCCAGTCCGCCGCCAGGGACGCGCTGCTCAACGCGATCGCCGACCAGGCGGCCGACGCCTCGCCCGACGAACTGATCGACCTGTCCACCGCCTACATCACCGTCATCGCCGCCGACGAACCTCCGCCGTCCTCCTCCGTGCTGGACCTGATCGACCGCACCTTCCGCAGCCGTGCTCTCGACCGGGAGCTGGAGCCCTGACCGAGGGAATCGCAGGCACGGGGTCAACGAGCTGACAGCACCTCAGAGGGGCTGACCGGCCTGCCGGTGAAGGGCGCGCGAACCCACGGGATGGGTGCCTCGGCTCTCGAACACCCAAGGTCCGGGCGGACAGGTGCTCTGCCGGTGACGCACGAGCACCGCTCCTCAGTGGTGAGGAGCGGTGCGGGTGCTGACGTGGGTGGGGGTTACTTGCCGCCGGGGGTGAGGGTGACGGGGGTGGGCTGGAAGGAGGTGCCCTTGGTGTCGTCGGAGGGCAGGAGGGCCAGGGCCTTGGTGATGTAGTCGTTGGTGTAGGCGAGTCCTTCGGGCGCCTTGGTGATGACGGTCTTGCCGTCGGCGTTCTTGGTGGCGAGGGACAGGTCGACGGTGCGCTTCCAGTCGGCGTCGCCGATCAGGCCGATGCCGGCGGGCGACGGCCAGATGAGCTTGTTGACCTCGTTCATCTGCCAGAGCTGGTGGCTGGCGCCCAGCTTGGAGCCCTTCGCGACGACCAGGTCGCGGCATTCGGCGGCGTGGTCACGGCAGTAGATCCAGCCCTTGACGGTGCCGGCGAGGAACTTGACCGTCGTGTCCTGGTAGGCGGGGTCCTTGAGCCGTTCGGTCGACGCCCACACGGCGTCCTGCAGCATGGAGGTGCCGACCTGGTTCCAGTCGAGGACCTTGAAGTCGGAGGGCTGGTAGAGCTTCTTCGTGGCGGGGTTCTCCGCCTCGAGGAGCTGGGCGAACTCGTTGTACGACATCGCCTGGGCGGCGTCGATGTCCTTGCGGAGCAGTGCCTGCATGTCGAACTGCTGCTGGACGAGCTTGACGTCCTTGCCGGGGTCGAGTCCGGCCTTGGTGAGGGCGGCGAACAGCTCGTACTCGTTGCCGAAGCCCCAGTTGCCGACCTTCTTGCCCTTCAGGTCGGCGGGGCTGGAGATCCCGCTGTCGGCGAACGACACCTGGTAGGTGCCGGAACGCTGGAAGATCTGGCCGACGTCGGTGATCTGGGCGCCCTGCTCACGGGAGGCGAGCGCCTTCGGCACCCAGGAGACGGCGTAGTCGGCGCGGCCCTGGGCGAGGACGGTCTGCGGCACGATGTCGACGCCGCCCTCCAGGATCTCGACGTCGAGACCCTGCTCCTGGTAGAAGCCCTTGGCCGCGGCGGCGATGTAGCCGGCGAACTGGGCCTGGTAGAACCACTGGAGTTGGAGTTTCACCTTGACGGGCCCGGCTGCCGGATCCGCAGTCTTCTTGGTGTCGTCGGCGGTGCCGCAGCCGGTGAGGAGCACGGCGGCCAGCAGCAGGGAGAGGGTTTTCTTCACGGGGGGTTTCCTCCGGGGTTAGGTGGGGTGGGAGGAGTCGGAAAGGGGGTCAGCCCGGATTTCTCCAGGGAGTGGACAGACGCTCGATGAGCAGGGTCACGAGATAGAACAGGAGGCCGAGCAGGCACGCGCCGGCGACGAACGCCCAGGCGCGCGGGTAGGCGGTGTTCGACGCCGCCGACGTGATCTTCGCGCCGAGGCCGTCCTGCAGCCCGCCGAAGTATTCGGAGACGACGGCCGCGATGACGGCCAGCGAGGACGCCTGCCGCAGCCCGGTGAAGAAGAACGGCAGCGCGCCCGGCAGCCGGACCTTCCGGTTGAACGCCCACGGGCCGGCCGCGTAGGAGTCCATCAGCTCCTGGTGGGTCGGATCGACGCGTTGGAGTCCGCGGAGCGTGTTCAGGAAGACGGGGAAGAACACGACCAGCGCGACGACGACGCGCCGCGGGATGCTGCTGGTCGACTCGAACATGTTGTTGAGGATCGGCGCCAGGGCGATGATCGGCAGCGCGTTGAGTGCCGCGATCAGCGGTGCCGACACCTCGCCGAGCCACCCGAACCGCGCCGCGACCAACGCCGCCGTCAGCGCCGCCAGCACCCCGAACACTAGCCCGACCAGCGCGTTCTCTCCACTGGCCAGCCCGGCCTTGACGATGATGTCCAGATCGTCCCGCACCTCATGGAAGATCGCCGACGGTGCCGGCAGCACATAGGGCGCCACCTTCCCGACCTTGACGAACACCTCCCACAGCACCAGCCCCGCGACACCGACGACCACCGGCGGCAGCATCCGCGCCGACGCCGCCCACCGCCGCCCGTCCCGACGGACCACGACGGCCTCAGCGGCCTTCACCACCGTCGGAGCGGTCATGAGTCGACCCGCTGGTCGTCGGCGGCCGGCACGGCGGACGGGGAAGGCGCGGGAACGGCGGCGGGGGCGCGGAGTGCCTGGCGCACGGAGGTGATGTGGCTGAAGTACTCGGAGGTCTGCCGGAGGGCCTCGGTCCTGGCGGGGAGCGGGATGTCGAGGATCGCGGTGATGCGTCCCGGCCGCGCGGACATGACGGCGACGCGGTCGGAGAGGTAGACGGCCTCGTCGATGGAGTGGGTGACGAAGACGACGGTCGTCCCGGTGGTGGAGCAGATCCGGAGGAGTTCGGACTGGAGGCGTTCGCGCGTCATCTCGTCCAGGGCGCCGAACGGCTCGTCCATCAGCAGGAGCGGCGGGGCGTCGGCCAGGGCCCGGGCGATGGAGACGCGCTGCTGCATCCCGCCGGAGAGCTGTGACGGGTAGTGCTCGGCGAAGTCGGCGAGGCCGACCAGGTCGAGCATCTCCGCGGCGCGGGACCGGCGTTCGGCGCGGCCCGTTCCGCGCAGTTCCAGCGGGAGTTCCACGTTCTTCCGGACGGTGCGCCAGTCGAAGAGGCCGGGCTTCTGGAAGACCATCCCGTAGGCGCGGTCCCGGCGGGCTTCGGCGGCCGGTTCGCCGGCGACGGTGACCGTGCCGGTGGTCGGCGGGACGAGGTCGGCGATCAGCCGGAGCAGCGTCGATTTGCCGCAGCCCGACGGCCCGATCAGGGACACGAACTCGCCGGGCGCGACGGTCAGGTCGGCCGACGCGATCGCGGTGACCTCGCCCGCCTTCCCCGGGTTGAAGATCTTGGTGACACCGGATATTTCGATCATGAGGGGGCTTCTCCGCGGACTAGCAGGCGCTGGGCGAGGGTCAGCACACCGGTGACGGCGAGGCCGAGGAGGGCCGCGCCGAGCATGGCGGTGTAGACCTTGGCGGGGTCGGTGGTGGCCTCGCGGGAGTACTCGATGACGAGCCGGCCGATGCCGCCGCGCGTCCCGGTGGAGATCTCCCCCACGACGGCGCCGACGACGGCGGCGGCTCCCGCCAGCTTCAACGCCGGGAACAGATACGGGACGGACGCGGGCAGCCGCAGCTTGACCAGGGTCTTCCACCAGCCGGCCGAGTAGCTCGACATCAGTTCGAGTGCCTCGCCCGACGGCGACTGGAGCCCCCGCAGCATCCCCACCGCGACCGGGAAGAACGCGAGATAGGCGGCGATGACGGAGACGGTCGCCCACTGCGGCATCAGCGCCCCGCCCCACCCCGCGATGACGGGTGCGAGCGCCACCAGCGGCACCGTCTGCGACAGCACCACATAGGGCAGCAGCCCTCGCTCGGCGAACGTGAACCGCTCCATGAGGACGGCCAGCGCCAGCCCGACGAGCGCTCCCGCGACGAACCCGGCCGTCACGATGCCGAGCGTGGTCAGGCACGCTTTGAGCAGCACTTCCCAGATCGGTGATCCGCCGGTCAGTTCGGGTTCGCCGAGCCGGTGGAGCACCGTCCAGAGGTGCGGCATGGCCGCGTCGTCGGCGCGCGGCAGCACCCGGATCCCGGCGACGGACGTCCCGTCGTCGGATCCGATCGTCTTGTAGAGCTCCCAGGCCCCGGCGGCGAGCGCCGCCAGGGCCAGGGCGCCGATGGCTCTTCTCACCAGGACGAGACCACCGGGATGATCTGCGAACCGTAGGCGGCCAGGGTGTGCTCCTTGTCGTCGTGCTGGAGGTAGACGGCGAACTGGTCGACGCCCAGTTCGCGCAGTTCCTTCAGCCGCTCCAGATGGTTCTCGACCGGTCCGAGCAGGCAGAACCTGTCGATGATCTCGTCGGGCACGAAGTCGGTGTGGGTGTTCCCCGCCCGGCCGTGCTCGGCGTAGTCGTAGCCCTGCCGCCCCTTGATGTAGTCGGTCAGCGCCTTCGGCACCGCCGCGCCCTCGCCGCCGTACCGGTCGACGATGTCGGCGATGTGGTTGCCGACCATGCCGCCGAACCAGCGGGTCTGGTCGCGCTGGTGGGCGAGGTCGTCGCCGACGTAGGCGGGTGCGGCCACGCAGAACTTGACGGCGTCCGGGTCGCGTCCGGCCTTCTCGGCGGCGGCGCGCACGGCGGAGATCGTCCAGGCGGCGATGTCGGGGTCGGCGAGCTGGAGGATGAATCCGTCGCCGACCTCGCCGGTCGCGGCGAGTGCGCGCGGTCCGTAGGCCGCGACCCACACTTCGAGCGAGGACCCGGGCGCGACCCACGGGAAGTGGATCTCCCTCCCCCGGACGTCGGCGACCCGTCCCCCGGCGAGCTCACGGATCGCGGTGACGCACTCCTTGAGCTCCTTGATCGTGGTCGGTTTGAGCCCGAGGGTGCGGAGCGCGGAGTCGCCGCGGCCGATGCCGCAGACAGTTCGGTTTCCGTACATCTCGTTGAGTGTTGCGAAATGCGAGGCCGTGACGGTCCAGTCCCGCGTGCCCGGGTTGGTCACCATCGGCCCGACGATGACCCGTTCGGTCCGGTCCAGAATCTGGCTGTAGATCACGAACGGTTCCTGCCAGAGCAGGTGCGAATCGAAGCTCCAGACGTGGCTGAAGCCGGCCTGTTCGGCCTTGACCGCCAGGTCGACGACGGCCGACGCGGGCGGATCGAGCTGGAAGACGACGCCTATGTCCAATTCCGTACCCTCAGATCAGATAGGAGGACAGGTCGCGCTTGAGGAAGCGGCCGTGTCCGGGCTTGCCGTGGTACTGACCGTCCTTGAGCAGGACCGTTCCCCGGCTGATGACGGTGTCGACCTTGCCCGCGATCTCGTAGCCCTCGTAGGCGGAGTGGTCCAGGTTCATGTGGTGGGTGTCGACGGAGATCCGGGTGGTGCCGTTCGGGTCGTAGACGACGATGTCGGCGTCCGAACCGGGCGCGATGACGCCCTTGCGCGGGTACAGCCCGAACATCCGGGCGGGTGTGGTCGCGATGGTCTCCACCCAGCGCTCCAGCGACAGCTTTCCGTCGACGACGCCCTGGAACAGCAGGTCGACGCGGTGCTCGACCCCGCCGATCCCGTTGGGGATCTTCGAGAAGTCGCCGCGGCCGAGCTCCTTCTGGTCCTTGAAGCAGAACGGGCAGTGGTCGGTGGAGACGATCGACAGATCGTTGGTCCGCAGTCCGCGCCACAGGTCCCGGCCGTGGGTCTCGTGCTTGGACCGCAGCGGAGTGGAGCAGACGTACTTGGCGCCCTCGAACCCGGGCGCGCCGAGCTGGTCCTCCAAGGTCAGGTAGAGGTACTGCGGGCAGGTCTCGGCGAACACGTTGCGGCCGGCGTCGCGCGCCTCGGCGACCTTGGCGAGGGCCTCGCTCGCCGACAGATGGACGATGTACAGCGGGGTGTCGCGGGCGACCTCGGCGAGGTAGATGGCCCGGCTGGTGGCCTCGGCCTCCAGCGCGGCGGGCCGGGTGATGCCGTGGTAGACCGGGTCGGTCTCGCCGCGGGCCAGGGCCTGGGCGACGAGCACGTCGATCGCGATGCCGTTCTCCGCGTGCATCATGATCATCGCGCCGTTGTCGCGGGCCTTCTGCATGGCACGCAGGATCTGGCCGTCGTCGCTGTAGAACACGCCCGGGTAGGCCATGAACAGCTTGAAGCTGGTGATGCCCTCGGACGTCACCAGCGTGTCCATGGCCTTGAGCGAGTCCTCGTCGACCCCGCCCAGAATCTGGTGGAACGCGTAGTCGATGTGGCAGTTGCCCTCGGCTTTGGCGTGCCAGGCGGCGAGCCCGTCCTGGACGGCCTCGCCGGTGCGCTGCACCGCGAAGTCGATGATGGTCGTGGTGCCGCCCCAGGCCGCGGCGGCGGTGCCGGTCTCGAAGGTGTCGCTGGCGCTGGTGCCGCCGAACGGCAGCTCCATATGGGTGTGGGCGTCGATGCCGCCCGGGATGACGTACTTGCCGGTCGCGTCGATGACGGTGTCGGCGGTGGGGGTCATCCCCGGTTCGGCGAGGGAGACGATCCGTTCGCCGTCCACGAGGACGTCCGAGACGAAGGTGCCCGTCGGGCCCACGACCGTCCCATTCTTCACAAGAAGGGTCATACGTATGCCTCCTTACGGTGCGGTGAGGTCGCCGTAGCTGTCGGGACGGCGGTCGCGGTAGAACTGCCAGCGGTCGCGGACCGTGGCCAGCAGGCTCATGTCGAGGTCGCGGACGACCAGTTCGGGGCTGTGGGTGTCGGCCACGTCGCCCACGAACTTGCCTTCGGGGTCGACGAAGTAGGTCTGCCCGTAGAAGTCGTTGTCGCCGAGGTCCTCGACGCCGACCCGGTTGATCGCGCCGATGAAGTACTCGTTGGCGACGGCCGAGGCCGGCTGTTCGAGCTGCCACAGGTAGCTGCTCAGCCCGCGCGAGGTCGCCGACGGGTTGAACACGATCCGGGCGCCGTTCAGCCCGAGCGCCCGCCAGCCCTCGGGGAAGTGCCGGTCGTAGCAGATGTAGACGCCGATCTTCCCGACGGCCGTGTCGAACACGGGGTAGCCGAGGTTGCCGGGCCGGAAGTAGAACTTCTCCCAGAACCCCTTGACCTGCGGGATGTGGTTCTTGCGGTACTTGCCGAGGTAGCTGCCGTCGGCGTCGATGACGGCCGCGGTGTTGTAGAGCACCCCCGGCTGCTCCTGCTCGTACATCGGCAGGACCATCACCATGCCGAGCTCGGCGGCGAGCGCCTGGAACCGCTCGGTCGTCGGCCCCGGCACCGACTCGGCGTACTCGTAGTAGGCCGGATCCTGCACCTGGCAGAAGTACGGGCCGTAGAAGAGCTCCTGGAAACAGATCACGCGAGCACCGAGGGCCGCCGCCTGGCGGGCGTAGTCCTCATGAGCCTTGATCATCGATTCCTTGTCGCCCGTCCACGTCGTCTGGACCAGTGCGGCGCGGATGACTTCGGACATCACGCTCCCCTCCTTCAGTAGATCTAGCGGTATACCCGTGCTCGCAACGGTTCGGACGTTAGCGGCCGGAAGGGGACAGGGTTGTTACGTGCGCGTTCGGAGATCGTTAACGACGGGTGCGGACCGCGTGTTGACAAAGAGCCTGGAGTGAACGGATCCTTTGCCCGTGACCTGAGTCACATGTTCGGTCCGGCACTCGGCGCGAGGGTGCTTCAGTCCCCCGCGTCGAGAGGTGTTTCCGCATGTCCGTGCAGCCGTCCGCGCAGCCCACCAGACGTCAGGTTCTCGGGGGTGCGATCGGCGCCCTCGTCGGGGTCGCGATCGCCCCGCACTCCGCCCGGGCGGACGCCGCCGCCACCTATGACGTGGTCGTCGTCGGGTCGGGGGCGGCCGGGATGACGGCCGCGCTCACCGCCGCGGGACGCGGCCTGTCGGTGCTGGTCGTGGATAAGGCCGCCAAGTTCGGCGGCTCCGCGGCCCGTTCGGGGGCCGGGATCTGGCTGCCGAACAACTCCGTGATCCTCGCCGCGGGCGTGCCCGACACCCCGGCGAAGGCCAGGACCTATCTGGACGCCGTCGTCGGCTCCGAGGTGCCCGCCGACCGGAAGGCCGCCTTCCTGGCGAAAGGCCCGGAGATGCTGGACTTCGTCATGGCGCACAGCCCGTCGCGGTTCCTGTGGATGAACGGCTACTCCGACTACTATCCGGGGCTGCCCGGCGGAATGCCGAACGGCCGGTCGATCGAGCCCGCGATGTTCGACGGCAACCTGCTCGGCGCCGAGAAGGCCAACCTCAACCCGGCCTACATCCCGACCCCGGCCGGGGTGACGATCTACAGCCAGGAGTACCGCTGGCTGAACCTCGCCGCCGTCAACGCCAGGGGCACCGCGGTCGCCGCCGAGACGGTGGCCCGCTGGGTGAAGGCCAAGGCCGAGGGCAAGGACCCGATGACCATGGGCCAGGCGCTGGCGGGCGGGCTGCGCGCCGGGCTCCTCCAGGCGAACGTCCCGGTCTGGCTGAACAGCCCCCTGACGGCCCTGCTGCACGACCCGTCCGGACGGGTCACCGGGGTGACCGTCACCAGGGACGGCGCCGCCCAGACGATCAACGCGACCCGCGGCGTGATCGTCTGCTCGGGCGGGTTCGAGCACAACGCCGCCATGCGCGCCGCCTACCAGCAGCAGCCGATCGGCACGGACTGGACGGTCGGCGCCTCCTCCAACACCGGCGACGGCATCCTGGCCGGGATCGCGGCGGGCGCGAAGGTCTCCCTGATGGAGGACTCCTGGTGGGGCCCGACCATCCCGCTGCCGGACGAGCCGTACTTCTGCCTGTCCGAGCGGACCCTGCCGGGCGGCTTCATCGTCAACCAGGCGGGCCGGCGGTTCGTCAACGAGGCCGCCCCCTACAGCGACGTCGTCCATGTCATGTACGCCAAGAACGGGACGAGCCCGGACATCCCCTGCTGGCTGATCGTCGACCAGAACTACCGGAACCGCTACCTGTTCAAGGACATCCCGCCGACGTTCCCGTTCCCCGCTTCCTGGTACGACGCGGGCGCGGTCAGGAAGGCCTGGACGATCCCCGAGCTGGCCGATCGGATCGGGGTGCCGCGCTCGAACTTCTGGAACACCTACACCCGGTTCAACTGGTTCGCCACGACGGGCAGGGACACCGATTTCGGGCGCGGCGACTCGGTCTACGACCACTACTTCACCGATCCGGGGGTCGGCCCGAACTCCTGTCTCGCGCCGCTGCTCGTCCCGCCGTTCTACGCGTTCAAGATCGTCCCTGGTGATCTGGGCACCAAGGGCGGCATGGAGACCGACGCCCGCGCCCGGGTCCTGAACGGCGCCGGGCAGGTGATCCCCGGCCTGTACGCGGCGGGCAACTGCTCCAGCGCCGTCATGGGCCACTCCTACGCGGGCGCGGGCTCCACCATCGGCCCGGCCATGACCTTCGGTTACATCGCCGCGCAGGATCTGTAGGGCGCGGGAGCTCTAGGGGCGGTGGGCGGTCAGCCAGGACAGGGTGTCGCCGTCGGCCAGGCGGCGCGGCGCTTCGGGGAGGCGGATGAGGATCGAGGCGCCGCCGCGCGGCAGCGGCGGCTCGATCGTGATCGCCCCGCCGTGCAGGACGACCTGCTGGTGGATCAGGGTCATGCCGAGTCCGGAGCCCGGGCTTCCCGAGCGGCGGGTGAACCGGTCGAAGACCCGGTCCACCCGGTCGGCGGGGATGCCGGGGCCCCGGTCCCGGACGCGCAGCAGGGCAGCGCCGGGTTCCGCCGACAGCGTCACCTCGATCCGGGCGATCCCGTCGGCGGACACCCCGTGGACGGCCGCGTTGTCGAGCAGGTTGTCGACGACGAGGCGCAGCCCCTCCGACCAGCCGCGGACGGTGTGCTCCGGCAGGTTCGCGACGATCGAGGCGTGCGGATGGCGGCCGCGCGCCTCCTCCACGGCGATCCCGGCCAGCGCGGCGAGGTCGACGTCGGCGTAGGCTCCGGCGTCGACCAGTTCGCCTCTGGCGAGCTGCCGCAGCATCGTGATCATCCGCTGCATCCTGGCCTGCTCGGCGGCGAGGTCCTCGATGACCTCCGCGCGGTCGGCGGGGTCGAGGTTCGGATGCGAGAGCAGCCCGATGTTGGCGTGCATGCTGGTCAGCGGGGTGCGCAGCTCGTGGGCGGCGGTCGCGGCGAAGGCCCGCGCGGTCTCCAGCGCCTCGCCGGTCCGCCGGACGGCGCCGTCCCGCCGGTTCAGCAGATCGTTGACGAGCTCCACGAGATCGTCGACCTCGATGACGGCCGAGCCGGTCGGCAGGCGTCCCGCGCCGGAGTGCCGGTCCACG
>NZ_BAAGZI010000097.1:0-17290 GCF_054778695.1 Actinocorallia lasiicapitis | reverse complement strand
CGCCGGAGGGGCTGCGTCCCAGAGCCGGTCGGCGAGCTCACCGGCCCCGACCCGGCCGCCGGGACGCAGCGCCAGCGCCGCCAGGAACAGCCGCTGCTGCGGCGGACCCAGCGGCAGTTCCTGGCCGTCCCGCCAGGCCCGGACGGGGCCGAGCACCGCGAGGTTCCAGCCGTCCAGATTCCGTACAGCGGCCGTCAAGTCCCGGACCACATCCTCTCCCCGACAGGCGTCCACGGCTCCGGCCGGACGCCGCACGTCACCGTCGTGGCAGCGGATGTTCCTGGCGTGAACGCCACAAACCCATGGCGCTTCGGTGAGGTGAACACCCCCGTTTCGAAAGGATCCCGGTGCAGAAATCAGTCGGCCGCAGGACGCTCGGCGTGCTGCTCCCGCTCGCCCTGTTCGCCTCCGTGCTCGGCGGGACGGCCGCCCCCGCGTCCGCCGCGAGCGTCGCTCAGGTCGTTTCGGACTGTCTGAATCCCCGTTGGGTGCAGTACGGGGACCTGGTGTTCCCTGACCCCGAATGCGATCTCAAGGTCACCAACACCCCGGTGAAGGAGCTGAGCGCTCCGGAGCGGAAGACCGACCCGCACTACCAGTGCGAGAGCGCGGGATCGACGTCGTTCACCAACGGCTACTCCAAGAGCACGTCGTTCAGCATCGGCCTGGACTTCGGCCTCAAGGGGAAGATCGGCTCGGACTACGACGCCCAGATGGGCGCGAAGATCGGCTGGACCTGGAGCTGGTCGCAGAGCTACAGCCAGACCCACAGCACGACGGTCCCGGCCTACTCCTTCGGCTGGATCGAGGCCAGGACCTGGATGTGGCGGAGCAACGTCGACATCCGGGCCCAGTACGACAGCGGCACCGTCGAGACCGTCAACTCCGATCTGCTCAGCCCGGTGAAGAACGAGCCGCCGGTCTTCACCGGCAGGTCCCGGCCGATGACCTCGGTCGAGCGCGAGGACCTCTGCCCGGGCGCCCCGGCCGCCCCGTGGATCGGCACTGTCGCGGGCGGCAAGCCCGCGGTCAAGACCTACGCCGCCGACCCCCGCATCTGGACGCTGCAGAACGGCGCGCTCCGCAACTCCAAGACCAAAATGTGCATCGACATGCGGAACGGCAGCTACAGCGCCGGCAACGACGTCATCCAGTGGAACTGCGAGAGCGGCAACCAGCGCCAGGTGTGGCGCACCCTCCACCGGAGCGGCGGCCAGTACCAGATCTACAACAAGACGGCCGACAAGTGCATGGCCGTCGACAACTGGAGCGGCAGCAACGGCGCCAAGGTCATCAACTGGCACTGCGCGAGCACCGAACAGCACTACAAGATCTACCCGGTGACGGTCACGCCCAACTACGGCGGCAAGACCACCGGCTACGTCCTCCGCAACGCCTCCACCAACAAGTGCCTGGCCCCCGACTCGGCCGCGGGATCCGCGGGCAACGCCCAGATCAAGCAGTACACCTGCTGGTGGTGACCGGCGCCTCCGGACATGCCGCCCGGCATGTCCGGAGGTCGTGGATCTAGCTTGCCGGCGGGGTGCCCTCGGTGACCGTCACGGTGGTGATGCCGTCCGCGTCGCAGCCGGAACCGGCCGGGGCGGGCTTGCCGTCGAAGAGGACCTGACCGTCCTTGAGTTCGATCTCATGGCTGACGGCGCCCGCCGGCGGGGCGGCGGGCGCGTTCTCGACGACCGTGCCGTCCTCGTTCCGCGCGGTGAGGCCCGTGCCGGAGGCGACGTTCTTGGACGCGTCGGCCCCCGGCAGATCCGGCAGTCCCTGCGGAAGCTGAGTCGAGCATGTAACGGTCGGTTCCGACCCGTTCCCGGCGTTCGCGGCCCCCACCAGCCCGACGACGCTCAGCCCCGCCAGCAGGACGGTGCCCCCGATGAACTTCTTCCTCATGCATCCTCCTCGGTTGGTTCGAACAGGACCGACACTGCCGGAGCGGCCATGAAGCCAGCCTGAAGACGCCACCAGGGTGATCTTCATGTTGGCTTTAGGTACGGGCCTGCACACTGCGTGACGTGCGCATACTCGTGGTCGAGGACGAACGCAGGCTGGCCGAACTGATCAAGAGCGGGCTCGAACGGGAGGGATTCGCGGTCGACCTCGCCCACGACGGCCCGGACGGCCTGTGGATGGCGACCGAACAGTCCTACGACGTGATCGTCCTGGACGTCATGCTGCCCGTGCTGCACGGCTACGGCGTCTGCGCCCGGCTCCGAGAGGCCGGGAACTGGACCCCGATCCTGATGCTGACGGCCAAGGACGGCGAGCACGACGAGGCCGAAGCACTCGACACCGGTGCCGACGACTTCCTGTCCAAACCGTTCTCCTACGTGGTCCTGCTGGCCCGGTTGCGGGCGCTGGTCAGGCGCGGGATCCGGGAACGTCCGGCCGTTCTGGCGGTGGGTGATCTGCGGGTCGATCCGGCGGGGCTGCGCTGCAGCCGGGGCGACGTCGAGATCGCGTTGACGCCCAAGGAGTTCGCGGTCCTGCACTGCCTGGCCCGGCACGCCGGCGAGGTGGTCGCCAAAAGCGAACTACTCTCCCGCGCCTGGGACTTCGCCTACGACGGCGACTCAAACGTGGTCGAGGTGTACGTCAGCGCCCTCCGCCGCAAGATCGACAAACCGTTCGGGCTGACCACGCTCACCACCGTCCGGGGCGCCGGATACCGGCTGGAGGCCTGATCATGGGGATGCGGCTGCGCGCCACCCTCGTGGCGACCGTGACGGTGGCCGTCGCGCTGGTCCTGGCCGCGGTGTCGCTGTTCGCGGCGCTGGAGTCCAGCCTGAAGCAGAGCGCCGAGAACCTCGCCAGCGACAACGTCACCACCGCGACCGCCTCCCTCGACGGGGCCCCGACCACCCTGCAGTCCGAGGTCGGCCCCGACGGCGGAACCGTGATCACCCACAGCGGCGGCGACCTCCAGATCCTGAACGGGACCGGCGCCGACGGAAGCTGGACGAGCAACGACGACTACACCGTCACCTCGCAGACAGTGAACTATGGCCACGGCGAGCTGACCGTCCAGGGCAGAGCGTCCCTCGCCCCGGCCAAAGCCGCCATGGCCACCCTGCGCGAACTGCTGATCCCGGGCATTCCCGCGCTGCTCCTGCTGGTCGCGCTGCTCACCTGGACGGTCGTGGGCCGCGTGCTGCGGCCCGTCTCCGCGATCCGCGCGAAGGTCGCCGACATCACCACCCGCGACCTCCACGAACGGGTCCCCGAACCCCGCTCCCGCGACGAGATCGCCCGGCTCGCCCGGACCGTCAACACGACCCTCGACCGGCTACAGACCGCTGTCGAAGCGCACAAGCAGTTCGTCGCGGACGCCGCACACGAACTGCGCAGCCCGCTGGCCGTCCTGCGCACCCGGCTGGAGCTGGCCCGGCCGGAGGAGGAGCACCTCGCCGGGCAGGCACTCACCGACGTCGTCCGGCTGCAGACCCTCACCACCGATCTTCTGCTGCTGTCCCGGCTGGACGCCCACGAGCCGGTCCAGGCCCAGGAGGTCGACTTCTCCCAGGTCGTCGCGGAGGAAGCCGCCCGCAACCGGCCCCGCCCGGACGTCAAGGTCGCGTTGACCATCGCCCCTGACGTCCTGGTCCTCGGCTCATCCGACCAGCTCCGGCGCCTGGTCGCCAACCTGGTCGACAACGCCGTCCGCCACGCCTCCTCCCACGTCGACGTCCAGCTACGCCACGACCCAGGCCACGCCATCCTGGAGGTGACCGACGACGGCCCCGGCATCCCCGAAGAACACTGGGAGACCATCTTCGACCGCTTCACCCGCCTAGACCACGCCCGCACCCGCGACGCCGGCGGCGCCGGCCTGGGCCTCTCCATAGCCCGCACCATCACTACCGCCCACTCCGGCACCCTCCACCCCACCCCCACCCCCACCGGCGCCCGCCTCCGCGCCACCCTCCCCGTCCCCTAACCCCGACCGTGTGGTCGTGCCGGGAATTCGTCAGGCTTCGGAGAGGAGGTCGTCGAGCGCCGTGATGATGATTTCGGGTGCGTCGGGCGCGGTGAGGGTTTCGGGACCAAGAGACGGTCGTTTGGCGTAGTCGACGGAGCGGACGGTCGCGGGGAGGTGGCCGAGGCCGGGAAGGACGCTGAGGGTGGCCGCCAGGCGGTCAAGGCGCTCGGCGGGGAAGCCGCGGTTGCGCATCCATGCGAAGTTGATCGACAGGACGGTCCGGTGGGGGGCCGTATAGACGCTCCAGACCGCCGCCCATTCCTCACCGAGCTGAAACCAGAGAGTGGCGGAGGGGTGAGCACCGTCTCCCCAATAGGGAGGGCCGACGAACGCCGGATGGGCGAGCGAGTGCCGGTAGATCTTCATGAGTCCCGCGGCGAGATCGGGCTTGCAATAGATCCGGATCGCGTTGAGGACGCTGGCCTCATCCCAGTGCTTCGCACCCTCCGGACGTGCGAGGACACGGTCCTCCGACGGTGCGCCGATGTCCTCCGGCGGCGTGTCGAAGTCGGCGACGGGGATGGGTCCGAGGGCCGTGGCGATGCCGTGGCCGAGGCGTCCGAGGAAGGCGATGGTGTGCGCGGCCTCGTCGGCTGTCATGGCGCGGCGTTCCGTCGGGCTGGAAGGGTCGCGGTCCGAACTGTGCGCGATCTGGTTGCGGCGATGGGCGATCCGCCGGAGTTCGCCGACGAGTGCGTCCACCCTGACGCCGCGCTTCTCCGCGCCGCTCAGCACATGCGCGACCCCGTTCCAGAGCTTTCCCTGCGGAAGGACGAAGGCGAAAGCGCCTTCGATCTTGTCGGGGTTCTGGAACGAGCGGGCGCCCCATTCGCTCTCGAACCGCTTCCGGAAGACTTCCTCAAGAGACCCGCCGTGGTGGTAGATCCGCTCGAAGTCCTCGATGGTGACCTCCAGCTTGAGAAACGCACGCGGCCGGTCCGCCTCGGGACGCAGGGCGAGCGCGACCGCCCGGTCGATGAGCTCGCGCTTCAACCAGTGATCGAGCGCGGCGAGCGCCTGTACCCAGGCCGCCCGGTAGAGATCTTCAACGTCGAACGAGCCGACCCTCAGATGGCCGAGACTCCGCCCGCCGTCCACAAGGCGTTGCGCATAGAGCAGATTCTCGTTGAACTCGCTGAACGCTTCCATAGGTTCTTCCGCCACAGCCACGGTTCGCCCGCCTTTCGCCGCACACGACGATTCCAAACCGCATCAAGATCCGCTACCGGTTTGAGAACTTCTCCGGACGATCGAGCGGTTCCGGCGATCGGTAGCCTCCGCCCGTCCAGCCCGGCCGCGCATCGGTGATGCGTACCGGTCCTGGTCAAGATCCCCTAGAGCCCGCCTTCCGGCCAGACCGTTGATTCGGAGGTCGGTGGCATATTTCCGATCGAAGCATCGCGTCCATCTCGTGAGAACAGTCATAAACTCGGTCGCGAGAAAGGTCAGAAGGATTTAACAATTCTTCTTCGCCGGTCTCGAACACGGACATAGGCGTCGAACGGCCGAGTGGCTAGTCTGACGTTGGCCGATACGGCGGGGTCGGCGAGCGGCTGTCAATCGATTGGTCTTGATGGATGCCGGATCGGGGAGCACCAACAGTCATCCGGTTCGTTCGGCACGGCGAGAGCCTCACCAACACCAGACGGCTCCTTTCCCACCGCGCCGCCGACCTACCGTTGAGCCCGCTGGGGCGGAAACAGGCGGCCGCCCTCGCCCCTCTCCTCACCGGGGAGGTGACGGTCTTCAGTTCGCCGCTGCTCCGTGCAGCCCAGACCGCCGGGATCCTCGCCCGGGACACAGCCTCGGTCGTCTTCGATGAGGGCCTGCGTGAGCTCGACGTCGGCGACCTGGACGGCCGGGACGATCCAGAAGCCTGGGACGTGCACGACTCCGTGCTCGCCCGCTGGGACGCCGGCGACACCGCAGCGGCCTTCCCCGGCGGAGAGTCCCTGAACGAAGCCGCCACCCGCCTGCTCACCGCGCTCAGCCGGTGCGCGGCCGTGGCGCCGTCTCCGCTGGTCGTCTCACACGGCGGCGTGATCCGCGCCGCGCTTCTCAAGAACTCCGGCGGCCGGGCCGTCCTACGGCATCTCGGCAACTGCGTCGTGCTCCATCTCGCCTGCCATATCGAAGAGGGGATGATCCGCACCATGCACATCTCACGAGAAACCGCAGGTCATGAAGGCGCCTGGAGGGAGGAGTGCGGGTAGGAATCGACTGCAGGCGAATCTGGGGAAATGGCGTATCCCGGCTGACCCGTGACTTCGTGAACGGGCTCACCGATGGCGCCCCCGAATTCGATCTCGTTCTCTTCGGCGATCGCGGGGAGTTGGCGCCCTGGGCCGGGCGAGGCGCCGAGATCTGCGACTATCCGCTGGCCGAGTACTCCGAACGGGACATCCACGGACTACCCACGCTCATCGAGTCGGCGCGGGTGGATTCCTTCCTGGCCCTCCAGTACTACGTGTCGCCGCTGATCCCCTGCAGACATGTCCGCTTCCTGCACGACACCTACCCGTTCATGGAGGGGGTCCCGCTCGCCACGCTCGATGAATGGCGGCTGCGCTACAACGAGCGGGACGTCGACCTCCTGCTCGCATACGTACGGGAGCACATGCCGGATCCCGTGAGTGAACCTGGCGTCCAGGACGTCTACCGGGTGCTGTACGCCGAGGGAGTCGCGCGGGCCGACACCGTTCTGTCGATCTCGGACTCCTCCACGCACCGGCTGCGCGAACTGTTCCCCGAGCACGCCGAGAAGATCGGCACGGTCTATCCGTTCGCCAGCCCGAAGTTCCACCACGGGCGCGGCTGGAAGGGCCCCTTCGACGCGCCCTGGCAGATCCTGCACATTGGAAATTTCGAGCCGCGCCGCAACCAGCTGAACCTCCTGCGGGCGGTGGAGTCGATGCGTCGCCGCGACATCCCGGTGAAGCTGACTCTGGTCGGACGTTCCACCGGCAACTACAGGGACTACGCCGACCAGATCAACGCGGCGATCGACCGGGGCTCGGCCGGCGGGTGGATCGACTACCACTATTGGATCAGCGACGACGAGCTCATCGACGCCTACTGCCGGTCGGCCGCCCTCGTCATGCCGTCCTGGTGTGAAGGGTTCGGCCTTCCCGCGCTGGAAGCGTTGACCCTCGGGGTACCGATCGTCGCGGTCCGGTCCGACACTCTGCAGGAGGTCTGCGGCGCCGCGGCCCGGTGGAGCGAACCATCAGTGGAGTCGCTGGCGCAGGCACTCACCGCTGTGCTGTCGGCGCCGTCCACGCAGCGGAGCCTCAACCGAGAGGCGCTACGGCAGTCCGGGAGATTCCAGCAGCGCGACACCATAGCCCGGCTCCGCACCGCGCTGGATCCGACCGGTTGACGGCCGAGGAAGGCACGGGCGTCAACCGGTACGCCGTCCCACTTCGGTGATCCGCCGCTCCATGTTCTCGGCGCCCGCGCTGTCCTCGGCGACCCGGAAGAAGTGCAGTGCCTGCTCGTAACAGGAGATCGCTTGGCGCGTGTCCTCCAGCGCCAGATGCGCGTCGCCCAGCCCGGCCAGGGCATTTCCCGTCATGCAGTGGTCGCCGTCCTCGCTGAAGCGCCGCAGCGCTTCCCCGAAGTGCTCGATCGCGGTCTCAGGGGTGTGCAGGCCTAGCCGGCACGTGCCGAGCCGGAACAGGGTGTGTCCCTCTCCGTGCCGGTCTCCGCTGTCGCGAAACCGCTCCCGTGCCCGCTCGTAGTAGCCCAGGGCATCGGCATGGCGTCCCATTCCGGTCAGCACATTGCCGAGTCCGTTGAGTGTGTGACCGATGCCGTGCGCGTCCTCGCTCTCAACGAACCGGTCGAGTGATCTGAGGAACAGGTCGAGAGCCCGCTGATGGGCGCCGACCGTGAAGTGCACGTGGGCGAGCCCGTGCAGCACTCGGGCCTCAGCGTGACGATCGCCCAGCTCTTCGAAGAGGACCAGCGCGGCCTCGTGGCTGGCGATGGCATCGGCATACCGGTCAAGACCGCCGTAGGCGTCGCCCAGGCCGTACCGCACCTTGGCCTCGGCCGCACGGTCGCCGCACCTGACGGCCGCGTCCAACGCGATGAGATGCGTCTCGACCAGGTCGGTGAGGTGCCGTCGGCGGAAATAGGCGACGTAGAGGGCCACCGGGATCTTCCACGCGTGTTCCAGATGTCCTTCGCGCGACGCCGTCCGCAGCGCGTCGAGGAAGGCGGGCCGCTCCCGGTCATACCACGCGAGCGCGGCCGGCAGATCGGCGAAGACCATGCGCGTCTGCTCCGGTGCGCCCGGCGCGGCATCCGCCTCCTGCTCCTCGGCCAGATTGGGCGACCAGAGGGCACGGTCGAGTGCCCGCGCATGGTCCAGATACCAGTCGAGCATCCGTCGTTCCGCCGCGCGACGTTCCTGCTCAGGCTCATCATTCATGCAGCACTCCACGGAGTACTCGCGGAGCAGGTCGTGCATTCGCCACCTGCGGGGACTTTCCGGATCGTACGCCGCCCCCACGGGCAGGTGCTCCTCGATCAGGCAGGCCGCCGCGAGCCGGTCCAGCAGGGGCTCCACGATCTCGGGCCGTGAACCCGTCAAGGCGACGGCCACCGGTGTGGGCACATCGGTTCCGCCGGAGAGGCCCAACAGCCGGAACAGCCGGGCCTGCGTCGCGGGCAGCACCCGGTAGGACCACGAACAGACGGCGCGCACAGCGCTCGCCCCGTCGTCGTCGTCCGTGCTGAGGTAGTCCAAGCCGCGGATCTCCAGCCGGTGCGCGAGCTCGGCCAGAGATGCTCCAGGCTGCGCGAGGCCGCGCGCCGCGACGATGCGGAGGGCCAGCGGCAGCCGTGCGCAGAGCCGCACCAGTTCGCTCGCCGCCCTCGGCTCGCGGGCTACGCGTTCGACGCCCCATGTCTCCCGCAGCAGCTCCAGGGACTCCGGCTCGGTGAGCATTCCCAGATCAAGGCGCCGCGCGCCCTCCCTGGCGACGAGTCCGTCCAGCCGACTCCTGCTGGTCACCACCACCGCCCCCGTCGCGCCGCCCGGCAGGAGCGGACGCACCTGCGCGGCATCCCGGGCGTTGTCGAGGACGACGAGGAGGTCACGCGGGCGGACCAGGCTTCGGAACAGAGCGCCGCGCCCCTCGATATCGTGCGGGACGAGCTCCTCCGCCGTTCCGAGAGCACGCAGAAACCCGCCGAGGACTTCGGCGGGGTCAGCCGCGGACCCGTTCGGATCGAATCCGCGGAGGTCGGCGTAGAGATCGCCGTCAGCGAACCGGTCATGCACCTCGTGTGCCCAGCGCAGCGCCAGAGCCGTCTTACCCACACCCGCGGTCCCAGAGATCACATGGATCGGAGCCGTTCCCTCCTTCCCGGGGACGGCCAGCCAGCGAAGCTCCTTCTCCCTGCCGACGAACCGGGCGGTCTGCCCGGGCATCTGCCGAGGCACGACCTGGAGCCGCGGCACCTCGACACGGAGTTCGGCGATCGTGTGGGCTTGGACGACGTTGCCGTGCACGGTGACGTCGGTCATCTGATTGACGGCGTCCGCCGAAGATTCTCCCGTCACGGCTCCGACCGTTCCCCTTCCGAAGGGGGCCGTGGTCCTGCGAGATCGATTCGACCGATGTCATGGCCTTGGACGACCATGCCGTGGATTGTCACACCGCTGCCGATCTCATTTCGAACGCTCGATTCCGGCTCGGCCGTTCCACCGGAAACCGAATCAGAGATCATTCCGTACACGGTGACGGCCAGCGAGATCAGCGCGACGACAAGTCCCACCGTGCTCGCGATTTTGTCCGCTTTGTCGAGCCCTACGGAAGAAAAGTAGAGGATGAGGCCGATGACTGAAACCAGAAAGATGGACGCTCCGCACCATTTCATGAATCTGGCCGACATCCCCTCATCATGCTGGGGCGACCGCGAGTTCTTCCAGTGCCCGTTCGACCGTTGACGGATTTCCGGATAGCCGATTCCCGCGGGTGCTGAGGGTTGAGGGGGTTTGACCTAGGTGGCGGCGGGAGGTTCGCGCCCACGAACTCCTCGCGACCTGCACGAGTTGGCGTGCACGAGTTGGTACGACGGCCCGGCGGCCTTCAAGGCCCGCTGCTGCGTATCGGAGTCGGGGTGGTGGGGAGGAGACGGAAATTGTCAGTGGGGGGTGTGAGGGTGGGGGAGTCATGGATCCCGGCCGTCCTGGAGGTGAGATGAGGGTGGGGTGGAGGACTGGAAGGGGCGGTGGGTGGGCAGAGGGTGTTGTGAAGGTTTCGGTGTGGGAGGGGTGGGTCATGCGCAAGGCCGTGTTCGTGGTGGTGGTGGCGGTTGTGTTCGGTGGGGGGTTGAGTGGGTCCGCGGTGGCGGATGAGCAGGGGGCGGGGCCGGCGGGGGTGCGGGAAGTGATCGACTTTTACTGAGCGGGGCCCGCCGGGCGGGTGCTGTCAGGGGGTGGGGAGGGCGGAGAAGAAGGCGCGGACGTCGGTGGCAACCGTGGTGGGGGCTTCGAGGGCGGCGAAGTGGCCGGCGTCGGGGAACTCCGACCAGTGGACGATCCGGGTGTTGTCGCGGTCGGCGAACGCGCGGATGGTCTGGAAGTCGGAAGCGAACACCGCGACACCCGTCGGAGCCGTGTTGAGCTCAGACTTCTGCTCGACGCGCGCCTGCTCGTAGTAGTAGCGGGCCGCCGTCGCCTGCGTGTTGGTGAACCAGTAGAGGGACACCTGGGTGAGGATCTGGTCGCGGGTGACGAGGCTGGTGCCGTTGCCGAACGCGTTGAACAGCTCGCTGTAGGCGAGCTGCCCGACCGGCGAGTCGGCGATCGCGGCGGCGATCGTCTGCGGGCGGGACGCGTTCATCGTGTTGTAGCCGCCCACCGACTGGAACCACTGCATGTGCTGCAACGCCGCGAACTCCTTCGGGCCGAAACCGTCGAACTCCGACGGGTCGCCCGACGGGAACGAGAAGAGCTGCAGGACGTGCAGGCCCAGGAAGCCGTCCGGGTTCCACAGGCCGAGCTCCCGCGCGACCATCGCGCCCATGTCGCTGCCATGGGCGCCGTAGGAGTCGTAGCCGAGGCGGCGCATCAGGGCGTCGACGGTGCGGGCGACTCTCGCCTGCGTCCAGCCGTCGCCCTCCAGCGGGGTGCTGAACCCGAAACCGGGGATCGACGGGACGACGACCGAGAACGCGTCCTCGGCGCGGCCGCCGTGCGCGACCGGATCGGTCAGCGGGCCGATCATGTCAAGGAAGTCGGCGAACGAGCCCGGGTAGGTGTGCAGGAGGAGCAGCGGGGTCGCGTCCCGCTCGGCGGACGGAACGTGGACGAAGTGGACGGTCTGGCCGTCGATCTCGGTCAGGTAGTGCGGGAACTCGTTCATCCGCGCCTCCTGCGCCCGCCAGTCGAACGTCTCGCGCCAGTACTCGACGGTCTCGCGCAGATAGCCGTTCGGGGTGCCGAGCGACCAGTCGTCGGCGGCCGACGGGCGGGGCAGCCGGGTGCGGGCGAGGCGGCGCCGCAGGTCGTCGAGCTCGGCTTCGGTGATCTCGACACGGAACGGGCGGATCTCGTTGTTCGTCATGAAACCCAAGGTAGAAGCCATATAGGCAGACTTCTTTCCGCTATTCCCGACATAATTCGATCATGTTCGAGACGTCTTCGCGGTTGCTCGCACTCCTGTCGCTCCTGCAGTCGAGGCCCGACTGGCCGGGACGTGAGCTGGCCGAACGGCTCGGCGTCAGCACCCGGACGATCCGCAACGACATCGAGCGGCTCCGCGAACTCGGCTACCCCGTCGAGGCGGGCCGCGGGCCGACCGGCGCGTACCGGCTCGGCCCCGGCGCGAAACTGCCGCCGCTGCTCCTGGACGACGAGGAGGCCGTCGCCGTCGCGATCGGGCTGCGCGCCGGGACGGGTATCAGCGGCATCGACGAGTCCAGCGCCCGCGCCCTCGCCAAACTGGAGCAGCTCCTGCCGCACCGGCTCCAGCGCCAGATCGTCGCACTCCATGAGTCCACTTCGAAGGCGCCGGAGAACCTCGACACGAACGTCGCGGACCCCGAGGTCGAGACGGTGACGCTCACCGCGATCGCCGCCGCGATCCGCGACCGGCACTGGCTGCGTTTCGACTACGCCGTCCCCGACACGCACCCCGACGAGATCCAGACGCCGTCGGCGCCGTCCGGCCGGAAGCTCGTCGAGCCGTACCGGCTCGTCAACTGGCGCCGCCGCTGGTATTTCGTCGGCCGCGATCCGCAGACTTCCACCTGGGCCGCTTATCGCGCCGACTGGACGTCCCCGCTCGGCCCGACGGGACGCGTGTTCCCGCCCGTCCCGCTGCCGGACGGCGACTACACGGCGTTCGTGCTCCGCGACGTCGCCGCGACGGGCTGGAAGGTCCACGCCCGGATCACGGTCCACGCCCCCGCGTCAGAGGTCCTGGCCAGGATCAACGCGGCCGTCGGCGTCGTCGAACCCGTCGACGACACCACCTGCGTCCTCGTCACGGGCGCCGACAGCCTCGAGACCATCGCCGTCTACATCGGAATGCTCGGCCTCGACTTCACCGTCACCGAACCCCCCGCCCTCCTCACCCACCTCCGCACCCTCGCCACCCGCTACCTCCGCGCCCTCCCCCCGGCCTGACCGCGCGGATCAGCGGAACAGGAGGGTCGGTTCGGAGCGGATGTCGCGGGACAGGTGGTGGAGGTAGCGCTCGTCGACGCTGCCGAAGGTCGAGGGAGAGGAGATCGGCGGCGGCGCGGACAGCCGGTTCGTCGAGGCCTTCGATCTCCAGGAAGGCCGGGAAGTCGGGCCAGGTGTTGAGATCGAAGACGACGCGGTCGAGCCGCCACTCCTCGCGGTAGTTCCGCACGGTGAAGCCCGCTGCCTCGAGCAGCCGCTTCGCGCCGTCGAAGTCCGAGACCGTGATCTCGGACTCCCGGATCCGTTCGATCGCGTTCGCGGCGTCGGCGTCCTGCTGCTTGTCTGTCAGGGTGATCTTGTGGATGTCAGATTGGCTGGTCGGACAGGCTGACAACAAGATCTTGTTGTGGACGGGTGGACGGGTTCGGGACGGTGGAGTCGTCGCCGGGGGAACGGTTCCGGTGCTCGAGACCGGGAGAGATCATGAAGTCGGCGGCTTGGGTCAGTGCGCTCGTGGGAGGGGTTCTGCTCGCCTCCGTCACCGGGGTGAGCGGGGCGGCGGCGAGCGGGAAGGCGCTTCCGAGCGTGAACATGGAGGCGACCGTCAAGGCCGCGCAGATCGACCCGCGCCGCAAGGACTCCACGCTGACGCCCGGTGCGAAGGCCAGTGTCCTGCTCGTCGAGCGGGCCCTGCGGGACCGGAAACTGCTCGACGCGCGATGGGTCGACGGCTACTTCGGGACCACCACGATCACGGCGTTCGCGAAGTACCAGCGGTCGCTCGGGTTCAAGGGGCTCGACGCGAACGGGCTGCCGGGCCGGGCGTCCCTCACCAGGCTGGGCGCCGGACGGTTCAAGGTGACCAAGATCATCGGTCCCGGCCCGCGGGTGACGTCCGGCGGTGTCGTCCTCAACACCCGCACCAAGGCGATGCTCGCCGAGGCCAAGCGGCTCGCCGGACGCGGCTTCAAGATCGACCAGGGTTCGTACAACCCGGGCGGCGACCCGACGTCCGCCGGCACCCATGACGGCGGCGGCGTCGTCGACCTCTCGGCGCGCGGGATGAGCGCCGCGACCCGCACCTCGATCGTCCGCGCGCTGCGCAAGGTCGGTTTCGCGGCCTGGCTGCGCAGCCCCGCGCAGGGCGACTGGCCGTGGCACGTCCACGCCGTCGCGATCAGCGACACCACGCTCTCCACGCAGGCCCAGCACCAGGCCGGCGACTACTACCTAGGCCGCGACGGGCTGTCCGGACGCGGCAAGGACGACGGCCCGAAAGTGCCGATCCGCACCTGGGAGGAGTATCAGCGCCGCTGACTCCGCCCCTTTGAAGCAACTCCCCAACCAGCAAGAAGGAGACCATGATGCGAACGATCAACAAGGTGCTCACCACGGCGACCGCGGCGATGGCCGTCAGCGGAATCGTGCTCGCGACCGCGTCGCCCGCCCAGGCCGCGACCCGCAACGGCGTCTGCGAGACCGGTGAGTTCTGCTACTACTTCAACAGCAACCTGAAGGGTTCGCTGTCGGACTTCTCCGGTTCGGTCGCCGACTACGGCACCAAGCAGCCGGCCTGCTACGACTTCAAGGGCCCGGGCGCCGGCAAGGGCAAGTGCATCAAGAACGAGGCCGCCTCGGTCTGGAACCGCAGCACCAAGACGGTCCGCGTCTACTTCAACACCGGGCACGCCGGGAAGTACCAGGACTTCAAGGCCGGGGCGAAGGGCAACCTGAGCGCCGCGCTGAAGAACCAGAACGCCTCGCACCAGTTCGGCCCGTCGAACGTCGCCCGCAAGAACATGTCGTACGCGCTGTACTCGGCGGCCGGCCGGATCACCTGCGGTTTCGACCGGTACACCAACACCGCGGGCCGCCACGAGGGCATCGACATCGCGCGCGGTGTCGGCGCCAACGTCCACGCGCTGACCAGCGGCGTCGTGATCAACGTCAGGTTCGGTGCGACGGGCCGGGCGAACCTGTCCACGATCGCGATCTACAACGCGTCGGTCAACAAGACCGTCATCTACCTGCACTCGGCGCCGAAGTCGTCGCTCCGGGTCGGCCAGCAGATCAAGCGCGGCCAGATCATCGCGACCGAGTCGTGGCGCGGCGTGTCGTCCAAGGCCAGCGCGCACACCCACGTCGAGATGCGGATCGGCAAGCAGAAGCTCGCGGCGCGCAGCGTCGGCGACTCCCGTCTGGAGAACCCGAACCCCAACCCGTTCTGGGTCTCCCAGGGCTACAACGTCCGCTGACGCTCCCCCGCACCCCTGACGAAGGATCATGACCGTGTCCATCCGAACCAAGCCCGCGGTGCGGCTGCTCTCGCGGCTGACCGCCGCGGCGGCCGCCCTGCTGGTCGGCGGGACGGTGCTCGCCGCCACCGCCGCTCCCGCGCAGGCCGCCGGACGCAACGGCGTCTGCGAGTCCGGTGAGTTCTGCTACTACTTCAACAGCAATGCCAAGGGGTCGGTCTCCGACTTCACCGGCTCGGTCGCCGACTACGCGGCCAAGCAGCCCGCGTGCTACGACTTCAAGGGTCCGGGCGCCGGTAAGGGCAAATGCATCAAGAACGAGGCCGCTTCGGTCTGGAACCGCAGCCGGAAAACGGTCCGCGTGTACTTCAACACCGGTTTCGGCGGCAAGTACCAGGATTTCAAGGCGGGCGCGAAAGGCAATCTGAACGCCGCGTTGAAGAACCAGAACGCGTCGCACAAGTTCCTTTCGGGTTCTGCTGAGCCTCCGGCGACGGGGAGCTGCAAGTCCGACGGCACCCAGACGAGGCTGCCGAAGACGATCCTCGTTTACCGCAAGTCCCTCGACCGGGTAGTCCGGGTCGATTTCAAGACCTACGTGAAGAACGTGCTACCGAACGAATGGCGTCCCGGCTGGTCGAAGGAGTCGTTGAAGGCGGGCGCGGTGGCCGTCAAGAGTTTCGGCTGGTACTGGTCGTTGAACGCCAAGAACAGCACGAAGGACGGGCGCTGCTTCGACGTCTGGGACCACACCAACAGCCAGGTCTACAAGCCGGGCTCCGCGACGGCCGCGACCAACGCCGCGGTCGACGCCACCTGGGGCACCCGCCTTTCCAAGAACGGCAAGGTCTTCAAGGCCCAGTACTGCGCGACCACCACGGAATGCGGCAACTGGGTCAACGGCCTCTGGATGTCCCAGAACGGCTCCCAGCAGAAAGCCAAGGCCGGCTGGAGCCACACCCGCATCCTCAAGTTCTACTACAAGGGCATCACCCTCAACTGACCCCACCCTGACCCACCCCTGATTCCCCGCCGCACCCCAATGCGCCGGGGAATCAGCTTTTCGGGGGGTCAGTTGGGGATTATGAGGAGTTGGAAGTTGAGGGGGCGGCTGGCGGGGAAGGCGAAGCGGCCGGCGGCGTCGATGACTTTGAAGCGGACGTAGCAGAAGGACGGGGTGGGTGGGGTGGTGATGTCCGTGGTGATGTCGACCGTGGCGCCTGGGCGGGTGTCCTTGATGGGGACGTGGGTGGGGGTCCGGCACTGGTCGGCGGTGTCGGTGGAGTCGATGCGGCGGAGGTGGTAGCCCTTCCAGGGGACCGTGCCGGTGTTCATCAGACGCCAGGTCTTCGGGACCGTCGTGTTCACGGGGACGCGGGTGCAGTCGGTGAGCGTCACATCGCCGAGGAAGTTCGCGGCGTCGCCCCTGTGCAGTGGCGGGGCGGCCGCCGGGTTCGGCGAGACGATCGGGCAGACGGCCGGGGACTGGGCGACGGGCGGCGGGGTCGGCCAGTCGTCGGCGCCGGAATCCAGGGAGACCAGGATGACGGCCACCGCGCCGACCCCCACGGCGGCCGTGACCAGGCCGACGACCACCGGGCGGGTCAGCCGGAAACGCTTCGGCGCCACGGGAGACGCTTCCGGGGAGGGCGACGGGATCTCGACGGGGAGGGGAGCCTCCGCCGGGACAGACGATCTGACGGTGAGATTGGCGCTTTCCCAGCGTTCTCGGTAGCCGGAAGGGTCCGCGCCGCACGCTTTGACGAATTCAACGGTCGTCTCCCAGCTGGGGAGCCGATTGCCCTTGGTGGCTTCGTGCAGGGTCGTATGGGAGATCGCACCAGAACGTCCGGACATTTCACGGAAAGGTGGGTTCCCCACGGAGTCCCGGAGTTCCCGCAGAGCCGCCGCGAAGTCCTCGATCGTCCCCGCCCGTGCACCTCTGTCGTCCACCGGGCGAAGCTAACAGCACCCGCCGCGTTCCCTCAAATCGGCGCCCGCTCCCGCCCGGAGCCCCGGACGGCCAGGGCCACCGCCACCCCGACGGCGACCCCGACCAGCGTGTCGATCCCCCGCGAGAACAGCAGCGACACCGGATCGGAGGGCGCCGCCAGATCCGTCATCAGCATGATCAGCGGGGTGAAGAACCCCAGCGCCAGCGCGTAGTTGCGGGCCATGAACAGCTCGGTGGGGAACAGCAGGGCGATCACGCAGACGGCGAGCACGGCCGGCGACGGGTGCGGGAGCAGCAGCAGCGCGGTGACACCGAGCCCGACGAAGGTCCCCGCCAGCCGGTGGAGGCCGCGGTGCACCCGGCTCGACACGTCCGCCGCCGCCAGCGGGACGGCCGCCGCCGCGATCGCCCAGTTCGCGTGATCAAGCCCGAGGGCCAGGCCG
>NZ_BAAGZI010000096.1:0-17294 GCF_054778695.1 Actinocorallia lasiicapitis | reverse complement strand
CGGGTCGACGTCGGTTTCGGCCTCGGGCGCGTCGGTGTAGCCGGGGGCCAGCCGGATGTCGTCGGGGGCCGTCGGCAGCAGATCGCCGGGGCCCATGTCGCCGGGACGCAGCCGCTCCAGCCACGGCACCCACGGCGGCGGCAGGATCGCGTCGTCGCCCGGCAGCAGCGACACCTCGCTGATCGTGACGTTCTTCGCCCGCGACGCCCGCGCCACCGTGACGGCCCAGCGCCAGTCCGGGTAACCGATGTCGGTGCAGCCGAAATGGTGGGTGACCGTGCGTTCGCCTTCGACGGTGTAACCCAGGTACTCGCCGCCCTCGGCAGGGGCGGCCACCTCCCGGGCGGCCCCCAGTGCCAGCTCGACGGCGTCGACACAGGCGGTGTCGGCGGCCGCGGCGCGGGTGCGGCGGGCTGGGGCGGGACGCAGAGAGCTCACCCCACGATTGTCGCCCATCGGACGGTGTGACCGTGCACCGCACTGCCGCGCGCCGCGATTGAGCCACCACGCTCCGGGTATATACGGGCCACGGAGCGTCACGTTCCGGGCTGGCCGTATTGGGCAGCGCAGTCGCAACAACGCCCGCGCCCTTCCGCTCGGATCCCGTCGCATCGCCACTACCGGAAGGACGCGGGCGCCTCCCTCCGCCCAGCTCGGCGGTGTCGCGGCCGGTCCGGAGCCTTTCCCGGGCGGCCTAGACTCGGCGTCATGATGGTGGGCTTCGATCTCGATATGACCCTGGCGGACACACGCAAGGGAATCGGGGCCGTTTACACCGAACTTTCCGCGGAGACCGGCGTGTTCATCGACGTTCCGCTCGTCACGTCCCGTCTCGGACCGCCGCTGGAGACCGAACTGGCGCACTGGTTCCCCGCCGGCAGCGTCCCGGCGATGGTGACCCGTTTCCGCGAGCTCTACCCCGGCATCGCCGTCCCGGCGAGCGAGGAGATGCCCGGCGCCCGCGCCGCCCTCGCGGCCGTCCGCGCCGCCGGCGGTTCCACCATGGTCGTGACGGCCAAGAACGAGCGCGACGCCCGCGCCACCGTCGCCTTCCTCGGCCTGCCCGTAGACGTGGTCGCGGGCGGCCTGTGGGCCGCCGCCAAGGGCACCGCGCTCCGCGAGCACCAGGCCGTCACCTATGTGGGCGATCACATCGGCGACGTCGACGCGGCCCGCGCGGCGGGTGCGTTCAGCCTGGCCGTCGCGACGGGCGGGATCCCCGCCGAGACGCTCAGGGCGTACGGCGCCGACCATGTGCTGCCCGATCTGGAGGCGTTCCCGTCCTGGTTCGCGGAACAGTCGCGTCAATAAGGTGTATCGCCGTTTTGTGTTGGGCCGGTAACCTTGTACTGATCCGAAAATCGCAGACGACAGAGGTCAACCGTGCCCAGTGGCAAGGTCAAGTGGTATGACACCGAAAAGGGTTTCGGTTTTCTCACCCGTGACGACGGCGGTGAGGTCTTCGTGCATTCCTCCGCACTGCCCGAGGGGGTCACTTCGCTGAAGCAGGGGCAGCGCGTCGAGTTCGGCGTGGCCGAGGGGCGGCGCGGGCAGCAGGCGCTGCAGGTCAAGGTGATCGACACCCCGCCTTCGGTGGAGCGGACCCTGGCCAAGGCGAAGCGGAAGAAGCCCGATGATCTCGCCGAGATGACCGAGGATCTGATCAAGCTGCTGGATCACGTCGGCGACATCTACAAGCGCGGCAAGTACCCGTCCAGCGCGGAAGCCAAGAAGATCGCCACCGTTCTGCGCGCGGTCGCCGACGACATCGAGCTCTGACCTCCCCTAAGGTTGAGGGGGAGGATCACAAGAATGAGCATTTCGACGCGTGAGCGGATCGTGACCGAGGCGTTGCGGCTGTTCGCCGACCGCGGCTACGCGGCCACGTCCGTGGCCGAGATCGAGGCCGCGTCGGGGCTTTCGCCCGGCGCGGGCGGGCTCTACCGGCACTTTCCGTCCAAGCAGGAGGTGCTGGCGGCCGCTGTCCGCGAGCACATCGAACGGACCCGCGAGCAGGTCGTCACCGTGCTGGCGCAGTCCGAGACGCTCCAGGACAAGCCGATCGAGCTGCGGCTGCGGATGACCTGCCACGCCGGCCTCGCCAAGATGCGCGAGGAGCAGGACCTGATCCGGGTGCTGTTCCGCGATCTCGACCAGTTCCCGCAGCTCGTCGCCGACCTGCGGGACGGCGTGGTCAACCCGCTGTACGACGGCATCGCCACCTGGCTGGGCAGCCAGCCGGAGTTCAAGCACCTCGACGAGGACTGGCAGGCGATCGCCGCGGTGCTCGGCGGCTCGGTGGTCAACTACTGGCTGGCCAACGAGTCGCTCTACGAGGCGCCGATCAAGACGGATGAGAAGCGTTTCGTCGCCGCGTGGGCCAGGCTGGCCCTGGGTCTGATCGGCGACGTCAGCGCACTCACCGCCAAGGCGTGACAGAGCTCGCTTGGACAGCTACGGGGACTGGCTGCGGGGGCGCACCGACGAACAGTTGCGTGCGCTCGTCTCGGCACGCCCTGAGCTGATCACCCCCGTCCCCGCGGATCTGGGCGGGCTGGCGGCCCGCGCCGCCACCCCGGCGGCCGTGAGCCGCGCCCTGGACCGTCTGGACCACGGATCGCTCTCGGCGCTCGAAGCCATCCTCGTCCTCCCTTCGCCCACCATCACAGCACTCCGCAAGGCCCTCGGACCGGCCGTCACCGAGGTTGTGGACAACCTCCGGGAACTCGGGCTGGTCTGGAAGGGCGAACCAGCCGAAGACGGACGCAGGGCCTCACGGGAGCGCCTGCAGGTGGCGCCCGGAGTCCGGCAGGCCCTCCCCCACCCGGCCGGCCTCGGCCCCCCCGCCCGCGACGCCCTGGCCGTCCTGCCCGTCGACCGTCTGACGTCCCTGGCCGCCGATCTCGGCCTGCCCGTCTCCTTCCCCAGTGCCGCCGGCCTGTCGGAGGCGATCGCCGAACGCCTCGCCGATCTCGCCGACCTGGTCGACGACGCGGGCCAGGAGGCCAGAACGGCCCTGGAGCAGCTCGTCTGGGGCCCGCCGACGGGCCGGATCGACAACGCGCGCCGCCCCGTCACCATCGCCGACGCCCGCTCCCCCATCGAACGGCTCCTGGCCAGGGCCCTGCTGGTCGCCACCGACGACCGCACCGTCGCCTTGCCCCGCGAGGTCGGCCTGGAGCTCCGCCACGACGCCCTCTTCCGCGACGACCCCCTGCTCCCCCCGGAACCCACCGGGACGGCCCGCGCCCAGGCCCTCACCGACCAGATCGCCTCCGGCCAGGCGTTCACCGCCGTCCGCCTCGTCGAGGAGCTGCTGGAGCGGTGGGGGGTCGAGCCGCCGCCCGTGCTGCGCTCCGGCGGCCTGGCCGTCCGCGATCTGAAGGCCGCGGCCGTCCTCCTCGACGTCCCCGAGCCCGACGCCGCCCTCGTCATCGAGCTGGCCTACGCCGCCGGTCTGCTGGCCCGCGAGTCGGACTGGATCCCCACCCGCTCCTACGATCTGTGGCTGCTCCGCGACGCCGCCGAACGCTGGATCGACCTGGCCGACGCCTGGCTGACCACCGACCGGGTGCCGGGCCTCGCCGGCGGCCGCGACGACCGCGACAAGACCATCAACGCCCTGGCCGAGGAGTCGGTCCGCAGCACGGCCCCGTGGATCCGCCGCCGCACCCTGCTCGCCCTGCCGCAGGGGGTCGCCGCCACCGAACCGTCGATCCTGGCCCGGCTGGCCTGGGAGCATCCGCGCCGCACCGGCGGCCTGCACGACCGTCTCGTCTCCTGGACGCTCCGGGAGGCCGCGTTCCTCGGCCTGACGGGCTTCGGCGCGAAGGCGTCCTACACCGACCCCCTCCTCAACGGCGACGACATCCGGCCGGAGCTGGCCAAGCTGCTCCCCGAGCCGGTCGACCACGTCCTCCTCCAGGCCGATCTGACGGCCGTCGCCCCCGGCCCGCTCGTCCCCGATCTGGCGCGTGAGCTGGCCCTGATGGCCGACGTGGAGTCCACGGGCGGCGCGACCGTCTACCGGTTCGGCCCCGGGTCGGTCCGCCGCGCCCTGGACGCGGGCCGCACCGTCTCCGAGCTGATCGACCTGCTGACCAGGCACAGCAGCACACCCGTCCCGCAGCCGCTCAGCTATCTGATCGAGGATGTCGGCCGCCGGCACGGCAGGCTCAGGGTCGGCACGGCCCTCGCCTATGTCCGCTGCGACGATCCGGCCGTCCTGGACGAGATCTTCGCGGACCGGCGGGCGGCGGCGCTGCGCCTGTACCGGCTCGCCCCGACCGTCCTGGCCAGCCGTCTTTCCCGTCAGGAGCTCCTGGAGTCGCTGCGCTCGCTCGGCTTCGCGCCGGTCGCCGAATCGACCGAGGGCGGCCTGGTCGTCACCCGCACCGACGCGCAGCGCGCCGAGCCCGTCGCCCGTCCCGCGGCCGATCACGACCGCCCCGTGGACGGGGCGATCGCGGCGGCCGCCGTCCGGGCGCTGCGCGCGGGCGAGGAGGCCGCCGGAATAGGCTCCCCCGCGGGCGATCCGCCCCGCACCCCGGCGATGGCGATGGTCGAGGAGCTGCGGGAGGCCGTCGGCGGACGGCTCTGGATCGGCTACCTCGACCAGCAGGGCCAGGCCTCCAGCCGGATCATCGAGCCGATCCGGGTGGACGGCGGCTTCCTGACCGCATATGACCAGACGAGGGCATCGATCCAGCGGTTCGCCCTGCATCGCATCACAGGCGTCAGAAAGGCCTGAATCCGTGAGCTACCCCCCTCAGGACCCCTACGGCCGGCCCTACCAGCAGCAGCCAGGACCCTACGGACCGCAGCAGTATCCGTACGGCCAGCCCTACGATCAGCAGAACCCCTACGGATACGGCTACGGGCCGCCGCCCGCGAGCAACGCGGCCGCCGTCGCCGCGCTGGTCGCCAACGTCCTGCTGCTGGTCTTCACCTGCGGGATCAACCTGTTCGCGATCGCGGGCATCGTCACGGCGGGCATCGCGGTGAGCCGCGTCAACTCCGATCCGGTGTCGGCCAAGAACCTGACGACCGCGAGCTGGATCATCTTCGGTGTCCTGGTCGCCCTGACGGTCCTGCTGCTGGGGATCGGCGCGGCCGTCGGCCTGTTCTCCGACACCGGCTCCGGCTACGACGACGGATACGAAGTCTAGGCACCCCGCCCGGTCAATAGACTGGATGGTTATGACCGGTCCACTGATCGTCCAGTCCGACAAGACGCTGCTTCTCGAGGTCGATCACGAGCAGGCGGCCGACTGCCGTCGTGCCATCGCGCCGTTCTGCGAGCTGGAACGCGCCCCCGAACACGTGCACACCTACCGGGTGACCCCGCTGGCCCTGTGGAACGCGCGGGCCGCGGGCCATGACGCCGAGCAGGTCGTCGACGCGCTGATCAAGTTCTCGCGGTATCCGGTGCCGCACGCCCTGCTGGTCGACGTCGCCGACACGATGGGCCGGTACGGGCGGCTCCGCCTGGAGAAGGACCCGGTCCACGGGCTGATCCTGATCTCGTTCGACCGGGCCGTCCTGGAAGAGGTGCTCCGCGCCAAGAAGATCAAGGGCCTGATCGGGGAGCGGATCTCCGAGGACTCGGTGGTCGTCCACCCGTCCGAGCGGGGCAACCTCAAGCAGGCGCTGCTGAAGCTCGGCTGGCCCGCCGAGGACCTGGCCGGTTATGTCGACGGCGAGGCCCACGCGATCGACCTGGCCGAGGACGGCTGGAGCCTGCGCCCCTACCAGAAGGACGCCGCCGAGGCGTTCTGGCAGGGCGGTTCCGGTGTGGTCGTGCTGCCCTGCGGCGCGGGCAAGACGATCGTCGGCGCGGCCGCGATGGCCCACGCGGGCGCCACCACCCTGATCCTGGTCACCAACACCGTCTCGGTCCACCAGTGGAAGCGCGAGCTGATCAAGCGGACCAGCCTGACCGAGGACGAGATCGGCGAGTACTCGGGCGCTAAGAAGGAGATCCGCCCGGTCACCATCGCCACCTACCAGATCATGACGTCGCGCCGGAAAGGCGTGTACGGCCATCTGGAGCTGTTCGACGCCAGGGACTGGGGCCTGGTCGTCTACGACGAGGTCCATCTGCTCCCCGCGCCGATCTTCCGGATGACGGCCGACCTCCAGGCCCGCCGCCGCCTCGGCCTGACCGCGACCCTGGTCCGCGAGGACGGCCGTGAAGGCGACGTCTTCTCCCTGATCGGCCCGAAACGGTACGACGCGCCCTGGAAGGAGATGGAGACCCAGGGCTACATCGCCCCCGCCGACTGCGTCGAGGTCAGGGTCACCCTCACCGACTCCGAGCGGCTCGCCTACGCGACGGCCGAACCGGAGGAGCGGTACCGCTTCTGCGCGACCACCGAGACCAAGACCAAGGTCGTCGAACGGCTCGTCAAGCAGCATGAGGGCGAGCAGACCCTGGTGATCGGCCAGTACATCGACCAGCTCGACGAGCTGGGCGAACGACTCGGCGCCCCGGTGATCAAGGGCGAGACCAGGAACAAGGAGCGTGAGCGGCTGTTCGAGCTGTTCCGCACCGGCGAGATCGGCTGCCTGGTCGTGTCCAAGGTCGCGAACTTCTCGATCGACCTGCCCGAGGCGTCCGTCGCGATCCAGGTGTCCGGCAGCTTCGGCTCCCGCCAGGAAGAGGCGCAGCGCCTGGGCCGCGTCCTGCGCCCCAAGGCCGACGGCAAGGGCGCCCGCTTCTACTCGGTCGTCGCCCGCGACACCCTCGACCAGGACTTCGCCGCCAACCGGCAGCGCTTCCTCGCCGAGCAGGGCTACGCCTACCGCATCGTCGACGCCGGAGACATCCCCGGCTGACCTGCCCGCCGAACCGCCGGCCCGGCTAGGTGAGGGCCTGCTCGAACCAGACCACTTTCCCGCCTGACGTCCTGGTGGCGCCCCACCGGCGCGACAGGCGGGACACGAGCTGGAGCCCGCGGCCGCCTTCGTCGTCGTCGGCGGCCGACCGCAGGACGGGCAGGGTCGAGTCGTCGTCCTGCACCTCGACCAGCAGCGCGTCGGTGTAGACGAGCCGCAGCTCCACGGGCCTGGTCGCGTACCGGACGGAGTTGGTGACCAGTTCGGTGGCGAGCAGTTCGGTCGTGTCGATGTGGTCGGCGAGGCCCCACGATTTCAGGGTGGCGCGGATCAGCCGCCGGACCTTGGCGGGGGTCTGGCGGCGCGGCTGCAGCATCCACCGGGCGATGGCCGTGGCGGGGATGCCCTGCAGGTCGGCCATCAGCAGCGCGACGTCGTCCTCCTGGTCGGGCAGCGCACGGATCAGCTCCTCGCACTGGGCGTCGAGGGAGAGCCTGCGGCGGCGGGCGAGTTCGGAGCGGAGCCCTTCCATCCCGGTCTCGATGTCGGAGCCGCGCACCTCGACCAGGCCGTCGGTGCACAGGACGAGCCGGTCGCCGTCCGCGACGGAGACCTCCAGGGGTTCGAACGCCACCCCGCCGACCCCGATCGGCACCCCTTGGGGCACCTGGAGCAGTTCGGCGTCGCCGTCGGCGCGCATCAGGACGGGCGGCAGATGGCCGGCGTTGGCGAAGGTCAGCCGCCGGGCGACCGGGTCGTAGACGACGTACAGGCAGGTGGCCAGGTAGGCGTCGCCCATGCCCTGGGCGAGCCCGTCGAGCTGGCGGAGCACCTGGTCGGGCGGCAGGTCGAGGGCGGCGAGGGTCTGCACGGCGGTGCGGAGCTGGCCCATGATCGCCGCGGAGCTCATTCCGTGGCCCATCACGTCGCCGACGACCAGCGCGATCCGGCTGGACGGCAGGGCGATCGCGTCGAACCAGTCGCCGCCGATCCTGGCGTGGTCGTTGGCGGGCAGGTAGCGGTGGTGCAGGGAGATCCCGGCGAGCTTCGGCAGCCGGGTCGGGAGCATACTGCGCTGCAGGGTGTCGGCGGCGGCGGCCGAGACCCGGTAGCGGTGGGCGTTGTCGGCGGCGAGCGCGGCCTGCGCGGCGAGCTGCGCGACCAGCATCCGCTCGATCTCGTCGTACGGCGAGCCGTCGCGGCGCACCAGCACCGCGCCCAGGTTCCGCCCTCTGACGTGCAGCGGCACCGCCAGCTCGTGATCGGTCAGAAAGGACTCGCCCGCGAGGATCACCTCGTCGAGCCCCTTGTCGAGGGGCGGCCCCTGCGGCACGGTGACCACGTGCCGGAGCACGCCGTTCATCCGGTGGCCGGGGAACAGGCCCTGATCGAGGTAGACGGTGACGGTGTCGGCGAAGGTCGCCAGTTCGGCGGCGAGCGAGCGCGCGCTCTCGACCGGGTCGAGCCGGGTGCCGATCCGCACCGACGCCTCGCCGAGGAACTCCAGAGCGGCCTTCATGTCAGGGACGCCGGCAGTTGAGGAAGAGCTGCACCTCGGGGACGGCCTTGGTCGACTGCGGCGCGAAGGAGTACACGTTCAGCTCCTCGACCACGAATCCGGCCTCCTCGACGAGGGGGCGCAGCTCGTCGCGCAGGTAGGCCGAGACCAGCACCTCCTGGCCGAGGAACCCGATCGGGAAGTCCTCCAGGTCGGCTTCGACCATCGACAGGCAGAACAGCCCGCCGGGGCGGAGCCGGTCGCGGAGCGCGGTCAGCGCGGCGGGGATCTCTTCCAGGGGCAGCATCAGCAGCACGAAGAAGATGAGGATCGCGTCGTACTCGCCTTCGACCACGGCGAGGTCGGCGACGTCGGCCTGGACGAACGTGGCGCCGGGCACGTTGGCCCTGGCCAGTTCGATCATCCCGGCGGACAGGTCGATCCCGGTGTAGTCGTGGCCCGCCTCGACGATCTGCGCGCCGGTCGGCAGCCCGGTGCCGCATCCGACGTCGAGGATCCGGCTGCCGGGGGCGAGGTTCTTCAGCAGCCACTCACCGGCGGCGAGCTGGCCTTCCTTGTGCGGGAAGGCCTCGTCGTAGCGCGTTCCAATGGCGTCGAAGGCCGCAGCCACCTGGTTCCGGCGTTCGCTGGTCACATCCGTCACTCTAGGCGAATCCCGGACGTATAGGCGTTATTTAACGATCTAGACATACGAAAGGTGGGATCGTTCCCCTGTAGTGGATCTTCAGGAGGTTCCCGTGCAAGAACTCAACCGACGTTCCCTGATGACCGGCCTCATGACCGGCGCCCTCGTCCTCGGCTTCAGCCCGGTCACCCGCGGCTGGGTCACCGCCGCGAACGCGGCCGGACCGTTCGACTCGCTCCCCCCGCTCGACGGCGTGCTCAAGACCGACGCCGCCACCCTCGACTCCGCCGCCGACGACTTCGGCCATATCGTCCACCACCGGCCGCTCGCCGTCCTGGTGCCCGGCTCCGTCCGGGACATCGTGGCCATGGTGAAGTTCTGCCGGACCCACAAGATCAAGCTCGCCGGACGCGGCCAGGGCCACTCCACCAACGGCCAGGCCCAGGTGGCGGGCGGGCTCGTCATCGACATGAGCCCGCTGTCGTCCATCGAGATCTCGGGCGACCGCGCCACCGTCGGCGCGGGCGCGCTCTGGCACACCCTGCTCCAGGCGACGCTGCCGCGCGGGCTGACCCCGCCCGTCCTCACCGACTACATCGACCTGTCCATCGGCGGGACGCTCAGCGTCGGCGGGCTCGGCGGCCAGGCCGGCCACTACGGCACCCAGGTCGACAACGTCGTCGAACTGGAGGCCGTCACCGGGGCGGGCAAGCTCGTCACCTGCTCCCCCACCAGCCACGCCGCGCTGTTCTACGCGCTGCTGGCGGGCCGCGGCCAGGTCGGCGTCATCACCAAGGCGAAGCTCAAGCTGACGCCCGCGCCGCAGACCATCCGCTACTACAACCTGTACTTCTCCTCGGTCGCCGAGCTGACGGCCAAGCAGAAGAAGGTCCTCAAGGACGGCCGGTTCGACTACCTGGAAGGCCAGCTCCAGCTCCAGCCGGACGGCTCCTGGAAGTACATGCTGGAGGGGGTCGCCTACGGCGCGAGCGCCGCCGACGATGCCCGGCTCACCGGCGACCTCGGCGCGATCGAGCAGACCGCCGTCGACCAGCCGTTCTACGACTTCGCGAACCGGGTCGGCCCGGTCGTCGACATCCTGAAGTCGCTCGGCGAATGGGACCGGCCGCACCCGTGGCTCGACGCGTTCGTCCCCGAGTCGGCGGTGAACCGGCTGGTCACCGAGACCCTGCCGACCCTCACCCCGCAGACGATCGGGTTCAGCGCGATCATCCTGCTCTACCCGTTCGACGCGGCCAAGGTGAACGCGCCGCTGATGCGGCTGGGCCAGGAGCGCTACACCTGGCTGTTCTCGCTGCTGCGCACCTCCTCGCCCGGCTGCGCCGACCCGGACGCCATGACGGCCGCCAACCACGCCTTCTACAAGAAGGCGCGGGCGGCGGGCGGCTCCTGGTACCCGGTCGGCACGCTCCCCCTCACCAAGGCCGACTGGGTCCAGCACTACGGCGTCACCTGGCCGGCGTTCCGGCTGGCCAAGGAGGTCTACGACCCGTCGGGGATCCTCACGCCGGGACAGGGGATCTTCTGATCGGCCGTTCGCGCAGGATGAGTCCGGCCGAGCAGAACGCGGCGGCGAGCGCGAGCACGCCCGCCCCGTACCAGGCCAGATCGTAGGTGCCGAGACGGTCGCGGGTGACGCCCGCGACCGTCGCGGCGAACGCGGCGCCCACCTGGTGGGAGGCGAACACCCAGCCGAACACGACGGCTCCGCTCGTCCCGTAGAGGCGGCGGCAGAGCGCGACGGTCGGCGGCACCGTCGCCACCCAGTCGAGCCCGTAGAAGACGATGAACAGCAACATGCTGGGGTGGACGGACGCCGCGAACAGCTGCGGCAGCACCAGCAGCGAAAGCCCGCGCAGCCCGTAGTAGGCGACGAGCAGTTTCGCCGGATCGACCCGGTCGCTGAGCCAGCCGGAGAAGACCGTCCCGATGATGTCGAAGATCCCGATCAGGGCGAGCAGGCTCGCGGCGACCGTGTCGCCCATCCCGTGGTCGTGGGCGGCGGGGATGAAGTGGGTGCCGACCAGGCCGTTGGTGGTGGCGCCGCAGATCGCGAACCCGCCCGCCAGGTACCAGAACGGCCGGGTGCGGGCGGCGTCGCGCAGGGCCGTCAGGGCACGGCGGGCCGCGCCCTTCGCCGGGGTCCTGACGGCGGGCTCGTCGGTGCCGAGCGCGGTCAGCCCCAGCTCCTCGGTGGTGTCGCGGAGCAGGAACCAGACCAGCGGGACGACCGCGAGCGCCGCCACCGTGACCGTCAGCGCGGCGGTCCGCCAGCCGTGGTCGTGGGCGAGCACCGCCAGCAGCGGCAGGAAGACGAGCTGGCCGGTCGCGCCGCCCGCGGTGAGGATCCCGGTGACCAGGCCCTTGTGGCTGTGGAACCAGCGGTCGGTGAGGGTCGCGGCGAAGACCAGGGCCATCGATCCGGTGCCGAGCCCGACCAGCACGCCCCACGCGGCGACCAGCTGCCAGCTCGCCGTCATCCAGACCGTCACTCCGCTGCCCGCCGCGACCAGCAGCAGCGCGGCGGCGACGACGCGGCGCATCCCGAACCGGTCCATCAGGGCCGCGGCGAACGGCGCCATCAGCCCGTAGAGCATGAGGTTGACCGAGACGGCGAACGAGATCGTGCCCTTACTCCAGCCGAACTCGGCCTGCAACGGATCAATGAGGACAGCGGGCGTCGCCCGGAACCCAGCCGCACCAATGATCGCGATCAACGCGACCCCGGCCACCAGCCAAGCCCGATGCAGTCTCTTCGTCATGCCCAAGATTGTCCGGCCTCGCCCCCCTCCCCGCGAGTGGCCGAAAAGCCAATATCAGCAAGAATCCGGCCATAGACTCGGGCCATGCCGCACCGGATAGCCGTGCTCATCCTCGACGACTTCGCCTCCCTCGACGTCGGGATCCCCTGCCAGGTCTTCACCTCCGGCGCGCTCGACGGCCGCTACGACCTGCGCACCTGCTCCGTCGGCGGGCTCCCGGTCCGCTGCGACGCCGGCTACGCGATCACCCCCGAAGGCGATCTGTCCCTGCTGGAGACCGCCGACACCATCGTCATCCCGGGGATCCACGGCGGGCCGCCGCTGACCGCGGGCGAGCTCCCCGCCGAGCTGGCCGCGGCGCTGCACACCGCCCACCGGCGCGGGGCCCGGCTGATGTCGATCTGCACGGGGGCGTTCGTGCTGGCCGCCGCGGGGCTGCTCGCCGGACGGGCCGCCACCACTCACTGGTGGCACGCCGAACGGTTCCGGGAACTCTTCCCCTCCATCGCGCTCGACCCCGACGTCCTGTTCGTCGACTCGGGCGACATCCTCACCTCGGCCGGGGTGTCCGCCGGGATCGATCTCTGCCTGCACGTGGTCCGCACCGACCACGGCACCGAGATCGCCAACCGGGTGGCCCGGCGGATCGTCGCCGCGCCGTTCCGGGAGGGCGGGCAGGCCCAGTTCATCGAACGGCCGATCCCCGAACCGGCCACCGCGACGACGTCCGCGACCCGCGCGTGGGCCCTGACCCGGCTGCACGAGCCGCTGACCCTCGCCGCGCTCGCCGCCCACGCCACCATGTCCACTCGCACCTTCACCCGGCGCTTCCGCGCCGAGACCGGGCTGAGCCCCGCCCGCTGGCTCGCCGTCCACCGCGTCGAGCAGGCACGGCGGCTCCTCGAATCGACCGATCTTCCCGTCGACGAGGTGGCGCGGGCCGCCGGTTTCGGGACGGCCGTGTCGCTGCGGCAGCAGCTCCACGCGACGCTGGGCGTGGCGCCGCTGGCCTACCGGCACTCCTTCCGCACGTCCTAGAGGCGGATGGTGGTGATGGGGAGGGAGGAGTCGGCGGGGAGGTCGAGGCGGGAGTCCTCGACGCCTGAGGCGACCAGTTCGGAGCCGAGGGCCGCGACCATGGCGCCGTTGTCGGTGCAGAGTTTCGGCCGGGGGACGCGCAGCCGGATCCCGGCCGCGTCGCAGCGCTGCTGCGCCATCTCGCGGAGCCGGGAGTTGGCGGCGACACCGCCGCCGATCTGGAGGTGGTCGACGCCGTGGTCCTTGCAGACCGCGATGGCCTTGCGGGTCAGCACGTCGACGACGGCCTCCTGGAACGAGGCGGCCACATCGGCGATCGGCACCGAACGCCCCGCCTTCTCCTGGTTCTCGACCCAGCGGGCCACCGCCGACTTCAGCCCGGAGAAGGAGAAGTCGTAGGTGCCGTCGTCGAGTTTGCCGCGCGGGAACGCGATCGCCCTCGGATCGCCTTCGCGGGCCTTCCGGTCGATGATCGGGCCGCCGGGGAAGCCCAGGTCGAGCACCCGGGCGACCTTGTCGAACGCCTCGCCCGCCGCGTCGTCGACGGTCGAGCCGAGCGACCGCACATCGGTCGCGACGTCCGGGACCAGCAGCAGCGACGAGTGCCCGCCCGACACCAGCAGCGACACGCACGGCTTGGGCAGCGGCCCGTGCTCGAGCTGGTCGACGGCCACATGCGCGGCGAGATGGTTCACCCCGTACAGCGGCTTGTCCAGGGCCAGCGCGTACGCCTTGGCCGCCGCGACGCCCACCATCAGCGCCCCCGCCAGCCCCGGGCCCGCGGTGACGGCGATCGCGTCGAGCTCCCGCAGCTTCACCCCGGCCTCGGCCAGCGCCCGCTCGATGGTCGGGGTCATCGCCTCGAGATGGGCGCGCGAGGCGACCTCGGGGACGACCCCGCCGAACCTGGCGTGCTCCTCGACACTGGAGGCGACCGTGTCGGCGAGCAGCGTGTGCCCGCGGACGATCCCGATCCCCGTCTCGTCACAGGAGGTCTCGATCCCGAGGACCAGCGGTTCGGTCATGTCAGTTCCCCCCTGCGCATCAGGAGGGCGTCGGCGCCGTCCTGGTAGTAGCGCCTGCGGACGCCGATCCGGGCGAAACCGAAGCGCTCATAGAGTTTCTGTGCGGGTGTGTTGTCGGCTCTGACCTCGAGGAACACCGCTTCGCAGCCGCGTTCGGCCGCCTCGTCGAGGAGTTCGGTGAGCAGCGCGGCGCCGTGGCCGTGGCCCTGGTGGGCGGCGCGCACCCCGATGGTCTGGACGTCGCCCTGCCCGCCCGCCGCCGACAGACCGGCGTAGCCGATGATCGCGCCGTCGGACTCCAGGACGACGTAGTGGCGGGTGGCGGGCTGCTGGACGAGCTCGCCCAGCAGCATCTCCACCGTCCACGGCTGGTCGGCGAACACCTCGTGTTCGAGCTCCATCACCGCGGGGACGTCCGCCTCGGCCATCGGCCGGATCACCGGCGCCGTCACTGGACGGCCCTCTTCCGGGGGCCGATCTCCTGGGCGTCGGGGCGGCGCAGGTAGAGCGGTTCCGGCGGCAGCAGCGGCAGCCCGCGCCGGCCCGACAGCCGCTCGATCGCGATCTCGGCGATGGCCGACGCCGACGGCAGCAGCGGTTCGCCCGGCTCGCCCAGCACGTCGGCGTAGATCCGGGCGCCCTCCCCGAAGGCGGGCAGTCCAAGCGCGGCGTCGGCGGCGGGGCCGACGGCCGGTTCGGTGAGCCGCCGGCAGGCCGAGGCGTAGCGCGCCCAGTAGACCTCTTTTCGGCGGGCGTCGGTGGCGACGACGAACGGCTCGTCGCGGCCGGTCGCCCAGGCGATCGCGTCGAGCGTGCACACCCCGTGGACGGGGATCTTGAGCGCGGAGCCGAGCGCGTCGGCGTTCCCGAGACCCACCCGCAGCCCGGTGTAGGGGCCCGGCCCGACCCCGACGGCGATCACGTCGAGCTGCGCCGGGATCGCCCCCGCCTCGGCCAGCACCGCCTTGATCGAGGGGGCGAGCACCTCGGCGTGCCGCTGCTTGTCCACGCCCTGCACGACGGCGCGCGGACGCACGCCCTCACCGGGAAGCCACTCATAAAGGGCGACGGTGACGGCCGAGGTCGCGGTGTCGAAAGCCAGAACCAGCACAACCCAGAAGCTTATCCGGCGGCGCGGACAGCTCCGTCAGCCTCGGCCCGCTCCGATCACTGGGCGGCGGCCCTGATCTGGGCGACGATGATCTCGGTGGCGGCGCGGGCGCCGTCCACCGCCTTGTCCTTGGGCAGCGCGGACTCTCCGTCGGTCCTGCCCGCGTACCGGACGGTGATCAGCACATTGCCGACCCGCGCGTTGACCACGCCGGCGCCCTGGCCGTCGCCCGTGTAGTAGAGGGTGTAGGCGTTCTCGCCGAGGCCGGGGAGTTCGGCGCTGAACCGCAGCTTCTCGCGTTGGCCCGCCGACTTGCCCGTTCTGTCGTCCTGCCATTCCGCCAGATATCTGGTCTTGGCCTGGGCGATCGAGGTGGCGCCGTCAAAGCCGCGCAGGTCGACGGTGAGGATCCGCGGGTCGTCGCCGTAGTCGCCCCACGCGCACTTGCTCTCCAGATCGTCGGCGATCGCGACGGGCGGCGCGGGCTTGCCGCCGGGCACGAGCCGCTGGGTGAAGTCGCCCTTCAGCATCGCGCAGGCGTTGGGGACGACCTCGAACGGGGTGAAAGTGGGGTTGGCGACGGTCGCGCGGGGCTTGCTGGCCTTCGGCACGACGCTCTGCGCCCCGCTGGGCGCCGCCGGATTCTCCGAACTGGCGTTCTTGAGGATGAACAGACCGGCGATCGCGCACACGGCCAGCACGCCGGTGAGGGCGCCGCCCAGCAATATGGCCATGCTGCGTTCGGAGCCGTTGGCTCTGCGTCGTTGACCGCCCACTCGAGGACTCCCGGTTCGGGGGGAAGTATCCCTTTACTGCGAGGACGAGGTTACGACACGCACGGGTAACTTCGGGAGTACCCAGCGGTATCAAGAAGGTGCTTTCTTCACCGGCCCCCGGTGTCACCAGTCCTGGGCGCCGGACCAGCGGTCCCCGACCCCGGTCAGGGTGATCTCCCGCTCCTCGCCCTCGCCGATCCGCTCCAGCCGCAGTTCGAGCCGGGCCTCGGCGAGCCCTTCGACCAGTCCCTCGCCCCATTCGACGATGGTCACGGCTTCCTCGAGCGAGGCGTCCAGATCGAGATCGTCGACCTCGGCGAAGCCGCCCAGCCGGTAGGCGTCCACATGGACGAGCGGGGGGCCGTCGCCGAGCGGCGGGTGCACCCTGGCGATCACGAAGGTGGGCGAGGTGACCGGCCCGCGGATCCCGAGCCCTTCGCCGATTCCCCTGGTCAGGGTGGTTTTCCCGGCGCCGAGCCCGCCTGAGAGCACCAGCAGGTCGCCGGGGCGGAGCCGGGCCGCGAGCTTGATCCCGAACGCGTGCATCTCCTCGGGGGTGGAGATCCTCATGACGCGGCCTCCTCGGCGGGCTTGCCGGTGGCGCGGGCGATCAGCCGGCGCAGCCCGGACGTCACGGCGCCGGGGTGTTCCAGTGGCAGCAGATGGCCCGCCTCGTCGATCCCGACGAACTCGGCGTCGTCCACGGAGTCGGCGATCAGTGCGCCGTGGGCGAGGGGCGTCAGCAGATCCGCGCCGCCCGACATCACCAGGACGGGCACCTTTGTCACTGTTTCAAGGGATTTGCGCTTGTCATGCCGCATCAACGTCGGATAGAACTCCGCGATCACGTCGATCGGGGTCGCCCTGATCATCTGCTCGACGAAATCGACCAGGGTCGGGCTGACGTTCTTGTCGGCGAACCCCATCCGGCGGATCACGAAGAACGCCAGATCGGCCCCGGCCGTCCGAGCCGGATCGATCAGGTCCTTGCGCGCGCCGAGCCCCCGCACCACACGCGGCGCGACCGGCCGGATCAGCTTGGCCAGCAGCAGCGGCAGGCCGAGCGTCATCTCGTGGATGTCGCCGAGCGAGGTGTTGACCAGCGCCACCCCGATCACCTGCCGGTCGAAGAACTCCGGATGCCGCTCCGCCAACGCCATGATCGTCATTCCGCCCATGGAGTGGCCGACCAGGATCACCGGATCGCCGGGACGGACCGTCGCGCGCAGCACCGCGGCCAGATCGTCACCGGTCTGGTCGATGGTCGCGTGCGTGGGACGGCTGCGGCCCGACCGGCCGTGGCTGCGCTGGTCCCAGAACACCATCCGGTGCCCGGCCAGATCGCGCCGCTGGTAGTGCCAGGTGTCCTGGGACAGGCAGTAGCCGTGGCAGAACACGATCGTGAGCTGCTTGCGGGGGCGGCGGCCCGGCGGCTGCTCGATCTCCACCCGCAGCTCGAGCCCGTCGTCGGCCAGGACCGTCAGCGGCTCGCCGCGCAGCTCCCCGAACGGCTCGTTGACGTCCGGGTCGGGCAGCAGCCGCACCCGTCCCACCGCGATCCGGCGGGCCGCGACCGCCGC